>MVCS01000134.1 GCA_002049885.1 Planctomycetales bacterium 4484_123
CGCCCCCGCTATCAACAAGATAACCCTTACCGACCGCCAGGGCCGGACCGTCCTGCCCGTCAAAGAGGACTTCATGACCCTGCGCCGCAACGAGACCCTTGAAATCGTTCCCGGCGACAAGATAACCATCACCTACGAGGACCCGGCGGTGCTGACGGCGGGCAAGGAGGTCCAGGAAACCGCCCTGAGGGCGACCTACGGCAACGCCACCATCAGCGCCTGCTTCGTGGAGTACACCATGACCGGCTCCGGCGAGCGCCGGGCCCGCTACATCCCCATGCGCCGCTTCGGGCCGGCGGACAAGATACAGGTGTTCATCTCCGACCCCGACATGGACGTATCCGACAAGCTCGACACCGTGCGCTTCACCGCCCGCAGCTCCGAGGGCAGGCAGGTCGAGCTGACCGCCCTGGAGACCGAGAAGCACTCCGGCGTGTTCATCGGGGCGGTCTTCCCCGTCGCCGGCAGGCCCCAGCGCAAGAGCGAGCTGACCGTCAGGCCCGGCGACGACGTCATTCTCACCTACCTCGACAAGGAGAACACCGACCCGGGCATCCCCTGGCGGCGCAGTTGCGTCATCGAGCAGGTGTACTTCAAGAAGCCCCAACTGTGGGTGTACAACGTCACCTCCGAGCCGCTGGAGCAGGCCCCCAAGGCGCCGGCCGGCAAGGCCCCCCAGGCCCTGGCCGACGAGGACATCGAGATCGTCCCGCCCTCGCGCCGGCTGGTCGTCACCAGGCCCCCTCAGCCGGAGCCCGCCGGCCCCGTTGCCGCCATCATCGGCGCCCCGCTGGTGATGGAACTCATCTTCCCCACCATCGCCAAGTCGCCCGAGAGCACCGCCGTCATCTACGTGCAGACCTCCTCCGGGCGCAAGGCGTTCGGCAAGCCCCTGGGGCCGGACGAGTTCGACATCAACGTCCCCGGCACCATCAAGGTGGAGGCCCGGCCGGGCGACCTCGGCCGGATCGACCCGCCGCCGGGTTACCTTGACGTCATCATCCAGAACAAGCGCGCGGAACTGCTCCGCGGCGGCGACAGCTTCAGCGCTCTGGACGACGGGCGCTTCTCCTTCACCGTGCCCATGGAACTGGCCAAACTGCCCGATAGGTCCCTGGCCACCGGCGAGCTGGAGGAGGAGCCCGGCCGGCGGGAGCGGCCCAAGCTGGCCATCAAAGGCGACGACGAGGTCTTCATCGGCTTCAAGTACACCGACAGCGGCGGGCAGGCCCGCTGGATCGTCCGCCGGGTCCGCCTGGATGCCGACGCCTTCTTCCACGTCGCCGACCGGCGCTACCGCAAGACCATCACCGCCCTGTACGTCGGCCAGAAGGCCTACTTCCGCGTCATCGACCCTCGCCGCGACACCTCCGATCACCCCGACCGCCTGGAGATCGAGCTTTCCAGTGCCTCCGGCGCCACCCGGAGGCTCAAGCTGACCGAGACCTTCAGCCACTCCGGCGTCTTCAAGGGGCTGGTGAAGTTCACCTATGCCGGCGTCAAGGCCGCCGGCGAGCCCGACGCCATGCCGGTCAAGTACGGCGACGTGGTCACCGCCGCGTACACGCCCACCGGCAAGGGCAAGCCCATTGGCCGCCGGTTGGAGATCTTCAAGGGCAGCGACGGCCTGGTGCTGCCGTTCACCAAGCGCTTCAAGGACACCCAGATGGCCATGCGCACCCAGTTCATGATCGCGGAGGCCTACCTGGAGCTGGCCAAGCGCCATCGCGAGCTGGGCGAGGACAGCGCCGCCCGCCGGGAGATCGCCCAGGGCAAGAAGCTGCTGGAGGAGGCCCTGCGCGACTTCCCCCAGACCGAGGCCCGCGCCCAGACCGAGTACCTCCTGGCCGAACTGGCCCTGGAGTTCGCCAACGACGCCAAGAACCCCAAGCTCAAGCGCAAGTTCCAGGACGAGGCCATCAACCGCTTCACCAACATCGTCGCCACCTACCCCGACAGCGAGTACGCCCCCAAGGCCCAGTACAAGAAGGCCCTGACGCTGGAGAAGATGGGCAAGTTCGACGAGGCCTGCGAGGAGTACGTCAAGCTCTCCTACCGCTACCCGGACAACGAGCTGGTGGCCGAGACCATCGCCCGCCTGGGACAGTACTTCATGCTCAAGGGCAAGGCCTTCCGCGAGCAGGCCAAGAAGGAACCCGACGAGGTCAAGCGCGAGGCCATCAACGTCAAGTCGCGGAAGATGTTCAAGACCGCCGGCGAGGTCCTCGCCCGCCTGGGGCAGCGCTTCCCCCAGCACCACCTGGCCGCCAAGACGGCCGTGCTCTCGGCCCAGTGCTACATGTACGCCGAGGAGTTCGTCTCGGCCATCCGCACCTTCGAGAAGGTAATCAACACGCCCAACCAGGACCCGGCCCTCATCGCCGAGTCCATGTACTGGTGCGGCGATTCGTACCTGAAACTGCCCGATGACCAGCGCCGCCGACTGGACCGCACCGGCCAACTTGACCCGGCCCGAAAGGCCTATCAACTGTTCAAGCGCCTGGACTGGGACTATCCCACCACCAAGTGGGCACGCTACGCCCGCGGCCGGCTGGCCACCGACGAGCGCTTCGAAGAGATGGACTGACCCGCCGGCCCGGCAAGAGGAAAGGACCCGGCCCCGCCCGGGCGCCGGCCGGCGCGGCGGCCAAGGAGATCGTGCACACCGTGGCAGGGATGACGAGCCAACGACTCCCGCCCCCCCGGCTCCAGCCGTTGGGGCGGGGCTCCGAGGCCTTCGGCCGGCTGCCTCCGCGCTGTCGAGCGCTGGCCGAGAGGCTTCTGGGCGAGGCGGAGGTTTTCCTGCTCGTCCGGACCGCCACCAAGGTGGACGTGGGCAGTTGGTTCGGCCCCAGCCGGGTCTGCGCCTGCGCCCTGGCCGACGAACTGCTGCTGTTCGCCGCCGACAACAGCCCGCTGACGGCGTTGCTGGGTTGGCTCGGGCGCGGCGAGGGGACCGGCCGGCTGGGAAGGTTCTACGCCGAGCGCATCGCCATGCGCGACCTGCGGGACAGCACATATAATCACGTCACCGGCGAGCTGCTGTTGGCGCCCGCCACGGCGGCGCGGGTGAGGAAACTGCGAATGGCTCCGCTGGAGGGCTACCAGCTGTTGGCCCAGATCCACCGCGGCCACGAGGAGAGGCGAGATGCTTGAGACGCTCATCAAGGGCAGCTACATGATGATCCCCCTGATGATCTGTAGCGTCCTTGCCCTGGCGGTGCTGCTGGATAGGGCCTGGGCCTTCTACCAGTACCGAAAGATTGACAACCGCGCCCTGCGGGCCAGGGTGCTGGAGCTGCTCTCGGCGGACAAGGTCGATGAGGCCGCCCGCCTGTGTGCCAATACCCCCGGGCCGGTCTCGGCCGTGCTGCTGGCTGGGCTGCAGTCGCTGGCCAAGCACCGCCACCTCGCCGACAGCGTCCAGTCGCTCACCGCGGTCATGGAAAAGGCCATGGACGACTACTCCCAGCACGCCCTCAGCGCGGTGGGCAAGCGCCTCAACGTGCTGTCCACCGTGGGCAGCGCAGCCCCCCTGCTGGGCATGACCGGAACCGTCACCGGCATGATCCGGGCGTTCACCAAGATGGTGGAGGCCGGCGTCGATGCCAAGGCCGTCGCCGGCGGCATCTCCGAGGCCCTCATCACCACCGCCGCCGGCCTGATCATCGCCCTCTTCGCCGTCATCCCGTTCAACATCTTCACCTCCATCTCCGACCGCATCGAGCTGGAGATCGAAGAGGCCGGCTCGGAGCTGCTGGACTTCGTCGCCACCCGCATCGGACACGACAGGCCTGCCTAGAGATGGCCGGCAGAACGCTCCAAGAGACGAGCCGCACAATGCCCGCCACCCGCCGCGGCGGGGGCACGGCATTTGGCACTCGGCACCGGGCCCGAAGGCACCGCCGACGGGCCCGGCCGGGGACGGTACTGCCGCTCTGGGCGGACCGGAGGCCGGAACTCCGCGGGACCTCTGCGGGTCCTGCTTGCCCGTGAGAGCCTGAGGGACCTCGAGCCATGGCGATAGGCAGAAGGAAAGACGGCAGCAGGCGCGAGCCGGAGATCCCCACCGCCTCCTTTGCCGACATCGCCTTCCTGCTGATCGTCTTTTTCGTCCTGGCCACCACGCTGGCGGTGACGAAGGGCTTCGTGGCGGAGATACCCCAGGGCGAAAAGACCCAGGACAAGCAGGAAAAGACCACCACCGTCACCCTGGCCGACGGGCGGATCACGCTCAACGATGCCGAGGTCAGCCTCCGCGAGCTGCGCCGCCGGCTGGGCCAGATGGAGCTGGGCAAGCTCCCGCCCGCCCAGCGCATCGTGCTGCTGGAGCCGCTGGGCAAGGACAAGTGGCAGGGGTTCTTCGAGGTCTGGTCGGCCATCGCCGATGCCGGCGGGGAGGTCGTCATCGTGCTGGCCGAAGAGGAAGACTGATGAAGCACCACCGCCGTCGAAGAACCCGCTTCATCATCCCCGTGGTCAGCATGGGCGATATCGCCTTCCTGCTGATCATCTTCTTCATGATGTGCAGCCACTTCGCCAAGGAGCGGAAGATTACCCCGGCCGAGTCGGACTACATCGACGAGCTGAAGCGTCCCCGGCCGCCGACGATCGTGGTGGTCGAGGCCGACGGCACCATCTACTTCCAAGGCGCGCCGACCAGCGGTGCCGACGAGGTCGAATCGCTGGTCTCGCAGATCATCGCCGACGATGCGCCCCCCGACCGCCGCCGGGTGCAGTTGAGCGTGGATGCCTCGGTGGGACCAGAGGTGTACAAGCCGCTGCTGGAGGCCCTGGGCCGGGCCGGCGCCACCATCGAGTTCGTCGGCCAGCCCCGCGGCGCCGGCGGGGGAGGGCCGTAGCGCCCGACCCGCCGCCAAAGGCAAGGAACCGGAGATGTCCGAGAAGGAAGACGACCTCCAACGGCTCTCGCCCGACGGGCTGATGACCATGTTCTCCAGGTCGCACATCGCCCTGTGCCTGGTGATCGCCATCGGCCTGCACGTGGCCGTCATCGCCTCAACCTCCATGCCCTACATCCGTGACAGGTGGATCGACCCCGAGGGCGCCCGGTTGAGGCAGATCGCCCGCCAGCGCGAGCTGGACAAGCGCCGTGCCGCCCAGCGGGCCGCCCGCCGGCGGGCGGCGACTCGGGCCTCGGCCACCCGGCCTGCGACCAC
>MVCS01000135.1 GCA_002049885.1 Planctomycetales bacterium 4484_123
CAATGCCATCGACGGTCGAACCTGGCGGCCCTACCCGCGAGGGCCGATTCATGGTGTCCGGGGGCACTGTGTAGCCCTCAACGGCGATACATACCTCATGTCCTATTCGCCGGAGGCCCGGCTGGGGCATACGACAGTCAACGTGTACGGTCCGGACGGCAAGCTCAAGCGGCGGCGCCTCATCTGGGCCAGCGGAGCCGCCGGTGGGGTGAAGGTGGACCTCAAGGGCAACATCTACATCACCGATAACGTCAAGCCCAAGGGCCACCTTCTACCCCCCGAGCTGAGGGACAAGATACCTGCTTCCCGCCAGTGGAAGCACGGCTTCAACTGGTACACGTGGATGTATGGTAGCGTAGTGAAGTTCCCACCCGAGGGCGGAGCCGTTCGGATACCCAGTTCGTTTCACAGGCCGCAGTGGCCTCCGGAGTGGCACCCGCCGGGCGGCGGGAGGCCGCCGAAGCCAGTTGCGTATAGGACCTGGTTCGGCCGTCCCAAGGTGTATGTCCAGAATGCGCTCTGGGTGTGTCCCGGCATTTCACCTGCGCCGGCCCTCGCTGGGGGATGCGTGTGTCTGGTTGGGCGCTTCGACGTGGATGGTTTCGGGCGAGTGTTCATGCCGGATGTCACGTGCTTCCGTGTACGGGTCGTGGACGCGAACGCGAATGCGATCCTCAGTTTCGGCAGTTATGGGAATATGGACTCTCAAGGCCCTGGCAGCGCGGTGCCCGTTCCGGAGATTCCATTCGCCTGGCCCCAGTATGTGGCGGTGTCGGACCGAGCGGTGTATATCTCGGACGTGGTCAATAGGAGAATCGTTCGGGTGAGGTTGGACTACCGCATTTCCAGGAGTATTCCATTGAAGTGAGAACCGTCGCGGCCGACGGCCGGTGTCGGGGGATGTTTGAGAGTAGCTGGTGAAATCTGGGTTTTGCCGCGCACAGATGGCCGGGGGGCTTGAGGGACTCACCGAGTCGCGGCAAGGGCCCTTGGTCTTGTTGGAGACTCCAGGTCGGCTGGGAAGCGGAGAATGACGGCAGCCTTTGAAGTCGATGCGGGCGTCCTTTGTGGTCGGGCTCGCGGCATTGAGTGTGTTGCTGCGGATCGCTTTCGATTCATTACACCGACGGATGAGGACCCCGTCAGGCGCCAGTGGTATATGGGATACTGGTGCATTAGGGTGCGAGCAAGGGCGAAGGGAGGCATTTGTCACCTTGAGGCGGTTCCGGCCCCGGAGTACGGAGGGCCATACGTGGAAGGCGTGCCGCGATCGCATTGGCATCGCATTGGGGCCGGGATATGCATTGGACGGGAGGGGCAATGGGTGCGAGTCCCGGCCGATGGGGCAATAGACGAACCAGCCGGGCTGGCAGCAAGGTGGCAGCGAGACAAGATTGGGGTTTCGGTCCGGCTGAGGGCCGGAGAGCAGGTGACCATCTCCAACACGGTGCCTTGGGCGTACGAATTGGCGAGTCGGTACTTGCGCGATCTGGCAGCACGGGTTCCCGGGCGAGTCAGACTGGAGGTGATTGGACGAAGCGCTCACGGTCGAGACATTCTGGGTCTGGCGTTCGGGCTGGAGGCGGGGCCTCCAGCCGTGCTGGTTGTCTCCGGCGAGCACGCCACGGAGTTCGCGGGTCAACATGCCGTGCGCGGCATCGTCGAATTTCTGGCCTCGGGTGAAGCTGAGGCGCGGCGGCTGCGCCGGGAGCTGCGCTTCCTGGTGGTGCCGCAGGTCAACCCGGATGGAAACATCTTGGCATCGATGAATCGGAACGCGACCGGCGCGAACCTCTTGTAGGCATACTCCAACAGCGCATTGGCCGAGCCCGGTGCCAATCCCGAATCGCGGGCCGTCTTCGACTGGGCGGACCAAGTCCGGCCGGTACTGGTAGTGAATTTCCATGGGGGAACCTGGACTTGCGGCAATCCCCCTTATCACTTCACCTATTGGGTACCCCCGGAGGAGCATCCATCCGCAGAAGGAAGGCGACGCCAGGAGATGGTGGACCGGGCCATTGCCAAAGAGACTCATGGCCTGTCGAGGGACGGGCGCTTTGGCCGCTCAAGTGGCACGGGGCTGCATAATCTCTGTGCCGCGCAGCGCTGGCATGCCGCTGGGATCCTCTACGAAGTTGAGTTGGGCTCCGGCGTGGCCGAGTGCATGCGTACTGGGGTGCGTGTCCTAGTTGCCAGCGCCGGTGCCATCCTCGGGGCCATGTCGAGGTAGGAACCATTCGTTCGATGGGGCTCGGTCGCAGTCGGGGTCAGTATGAGCTCGCCAGACGGATTGTCCGCTCGGGCCGGCGGAGTCGGACGGAGCCGAAACACATGCCCGCTGCCGGCCAGTACGTGTTGCCTTGCCCCGTTTGCCGAGCCGGCTGACCCGGCTTCGAGGGCGCCGGTGCCTCCTTCCGGGGCCCCGCTGGGGTCATGCACGGGCGGCGGGGGCGGAGCGTGCAGGTGGGGCGGCACGCCTGTGGGCTGCTCGATCGCGGGCTGTGTGGACAGCGCTTCGGAGGTTTCCGGCCAGAGATTCGCAGGCCATTATTGTGCAATCCGCAATCTGCACTTGCAGGTCATTTCTTCCCCAGCATGTCCAGGATCATGGCCACGACGCGGGCACGGTAAACGTCCATGAACACGGTGCTGTCAACCTTGAAGAAGAAGTCGTCCAGGCCCTTGGTGCGGACGCTTTCGGGGCTCTCCTTGCCCTTGCGGACGTTCTTCTTCATGGTTTCCAGTTCCCGGAGGATGTCCTTTCGGTTCTTCTGGCCTGCCAGGCGGAGGCAGGTCTGGATGTAACGTTGGTCGTCGATGCCCTCGCGGTAGCCTTCCCAGCCGACGCAGGAGTAGATTTTTCCGTCCACGTCGCGGGCGACGGGGCTCCAGTCGCGGGCCGAGCCGTCCAGGTCGTTGAAGGGGTCTCCGGAGGTCCACAGGTAGGCCCAGCAGTAGGTCCCGTCGGCGTCGTGGTGCCAGGGCAGCAGGCCGGTGTTGTAGCGGGCGTTGCCGGGTCGGGTGCAGGCCATGGCCCCGGTATAGGTCCAGAAGAGCTTGTGGATGTTTTCTTCCCTTATCAGGCGGAGTTTCTCGGCCTGGTTGGCGGCGAAGGCCCCGTTGCAGGACCAGATGTCGGCCTTCTTGCCGAGCTTCTTGCAGGCCCAGGCGCGGTTCATGAACACGCAGAAGACCTTGGTGGTGGGGGTGACCTTCTTGACGATTTCGTAGCAGATGAGGTAGTTGCGGACCTTGCCGGAGGACTTGACGGGCTCGTCGAAGGGGCAGCAGATGATCTCCGGCCAGTTGTGCTGCTTTTCCAGTCGGCGGATATCCTGCCAGAATTCCCCGTAGGCCTTTTGGAACTTCTCGGTGCCGGGCCCTCCGCCGCAGACGGCGGCGACGTTGTTGGGGTTGCCGGCGGCCCGGTCGCCGCCGCCGAACTGGACCGCCCGGACGAAGCCGGCGCGCTTGACCTTGCCCAGATAGGCGTCCAGTTCGTCCGAGACGTAGGCGGTGCACTTGCCGGCGACCATCTTGGGGCGGATGCCGCCGCTGGCCCAGAGGCTCATGGAGTTGAAGCCGTGGTCAACGAGGTCCTGGATGTACTCATCGCCCAGGATGCCGGGGGTGTAGGGCCCGCGGGCGATGTGGTCGGCCTTGTCGAGTTTGAAGGGCAGCACGCGGAAGGCGACGGGGAAGGCCGCCTTCTGGTCGCCGGCGGCCAGGGTGAAGGTGCCCTTGTACGTCCCCGGCCTGGCGTCCTGGGGCACGTGCACGGTAATCAGCCAGGACTGACTGCTGTGGGCCTTGACGGCCACGGGTGCGTTGTGGCGGAGCCAGCAGTTCATGACCTGATAGCTCTTGCCCCAGGAGCTGCCGATGCGCAACGGCAGGGATTCCACCCAGCGGACGGTGACGTCCTCCCCGGCCCGGAGGACGCCGGGGCCGACCAGGTCGGTGATGGCGGCGGTGAAGGTCAGGTCCTTCAGGGCGTAGGCGGCGGCCAGCATGGGCTCGAACTCGCCGGGCGTGGCGTAGGCCTTCAGCGGCCTGGCCCCGCGCTCTTCGGGCTTGGGCACGGACTTGGGGCGGACATCGATGGTGTAGCTCCGCACGTAGGGGATGAAGCCCAGGGCCTTGAACTTCTCGTCCACCTGGCCCAGCGGCGTGGTTTCCTTCCAGGGCACGTGTTTGAAGCCCTTCTTGAGGGCCTCGATGGAGGCGGCCCGGGCGGCGCGGGCCTGGCGGACGGCCTTTTCCACCAGCTCGGGCCTGGCCTTGAGGAACTGGATGCGGTCGAGGTGGATCTTGTCCCCGCCGTTGAAGAGCATCCAGCAGACGTTGGCCGGCTTGGCCTTGGGCCGGCGGCGGATGAGGTTCTTGGGGCAGAGCATGAAGGCCTGTTTCCACTTCCCGTCGTTCATGCCGCCGACGAAGCCGACCAGGTCGTAGCCGTACACCTTGCCCGTGCCGCTCCAGGTGTACACGCACACGGGGCGGATGGCCTCGTCCTTGTAGGTGATGCAGATGATGGTGTCCTCGGCGGGCCTTTGGCCTTCGAACCAGGGCCGGACGCCGATGTAGGATAAGCTCCGCGGGCCGGTGTAGGTGCGGTAGGTGCGGTCGGGCAGGACGAGGTGCTTTTCGACCTGGGGCTTGCTCCATCGGCCCGGGCTGGCCAGGTCGTCGGCGTTGCCGACGTCGTTGTCGCTGAGGACTTCGGATGGTTTGAACCGCATCAGCACCGCGGGCGGGTTCTGGGCCAGGGCCAGCCCGGCCAGGCCGGCCAGGAGGCATATGACGAGCGAGACGGCGGCGGTTGTGTCTTTCATGGCGGTCCCCTTTTTCTTACCGGCCCAGTCCCGGCACCGCCGAGGGTGCCTGGGCGGACGGCGGCGGTTGGCTGCGGACGGCTTCACCGAGGCCGGCGGATTTCCAGCCGATTCCTTCCCCTGGTTACCGTAACGCCCTTGAGCGTTACCAGGCCCCACTCATCGGCGGTGACGGTCCCGCTCTGGAGGAGCCTCTTGTTCGCCAGGGATGTATTGGTCCACTTGAACTTCTCGCCGGGTGCGGGCCTGAAGTTTTTCAATCGGCGCGGGGTGACGTCCACGGTGCATGTCTCCGCCCGGCATTCGTCCACGAGGTACACGGTCAGGGCCCAACGGTCCT
>MVCS01000011.1 GCA_002049885.1 Planctomycetales bacterium 4484_123
GAACTCCGCGACCGCACCAGCGATCGCCTGGGGGCCGAGACCGCCGCCATCTTCGATTTCCATCTGGCCCTGTTGGGCGACCGGGCCCTGCTGGAAAAAATCCGCCAGCTCATCCGCGAACGAAAGGTGACGGCCGAGTTCGCGGTGGCCTCGGTGCTCCGCGGCTACGCCAAGGAGTTTCTGCGGATGCCGGAGTACCTCGCCGACCGCGTCAAGGACGTGTATGACATCGAGCGGCGGATCCTGCGAGTGCTGATCGGGCAGAGCCACGAGAGCCTCTCCAACCTGACCGAGGACGTGGTGGTGCTGGCTCACGACCTGACGCCCTCGCAGGCGGCGAATCTTGGCCGCCAGCACATCCGCGGCCTGGCGACCGACGTCGGCGGGCGGACGAGCCATACCGCCATCGTCGCCCGCGCGTTGGGCATCCCTGCCGTGGTCGGCCTGAATGACGTCACCACCGCTGTCGATGCCGGCGACACCGTCATCATCGATGGCAACCACGGCGTGGTCATCATCGACCCCGACGAGGCCACCGTCGCCGAGCACCGTCAGGCCGCCGAGCGCATCATCGAATTCGAACACACCCTGGACCGGCTCCGCGACCTGCCGGCGGTGACGCTCGACGGCCACGAGATCACCCTGCTGGGCAACATCGAGTTTCCCTCCGAGGCGGCCACGGTCATAGACAAGGGCGGGCAGGGCATCGGACTGTACCGCACCGAGTTCCTGTATCTGGGCCAGGAGGTCAAGCCGACCGAGGAAGACCACTACCAGGCCTACCGCCAGGTCATCGAGATGATGGCGGGCCGGCCGGTGGTGATCCGCACGCTCGACCTGGGCGCCGACAAGTACACTCAGGAGCGTGCCGCGGCGCCCGAGCGGAACCCGTTTCTCGGCTGCCGGAGCATCCGTTTCTGCTTCCGGCACCTGCACCTGTTCAAGACCCAGCTTCGCGCCATCCTCCGGGCCAGCCTGGAGGGCGACGTGTCGATCATGTTCCCGCTGATCAGCAGCGTGATGGAGGTCAGGCACGCCAAGATGATCCTGCGGGACGTACAAGAAGACCTGGAAGAGGAGGGCCTGGAGGTCCGTTCAGACGTGCCGGTGGGCATCATGGTGGAGGTACCCTCCGTGGCGCTGATGTGCGACCAGTTCGTCAAGGAGGTGGACTTCTTTTCCATCGGCACGAACGACCTCATCCAGTACACGCTGGCGGTGGACCGCGGCAACGAGCGGGTGGCGCCGCTGTTCACGGCAGCCCACCCGGCGGTGCTGAGGCTCATCAAGGAGGTAATCCGCGCCGGCCAGCGCCACAACCTGCCGGTGAGCTTATGCGGCGAGATGGCCTCCCAGCCGGAGTATGCCCTGTTGCTCATCGGCATGGGACTACGCACGCTCTCGGTGGCGCCGCCGGCAATCCCGCAAATAAAGAAACTTGTCCGCTCCATCACAATCCAGCAGGCGCGCAAGGTGGCCACGACGGTCATGGGCAGCGAGAGCGAACAGGTCGCCGGGCACGACAACGGCATGCAGATAGTCTCCTTCCTGCGCAGCGAGGTGCGCAGGGTCATACCCGAGGCCTTCTGACGCTGCCGGCGGCGGGACCGGTCTCCATCGGCGCCGCTGGAGGTGAAGGACAGACTGGTGCACGGAACGACGGGCCGGCCTGTTGCCGGGGCGGGCCGAACCGGAGAAAGGACGTCAACAAGCTTGGCAGCGCATTGGGGTGTGTGGTTTGCCGTGGGCGGCGACCTGCGCTTCCTGAGCCATCACGAGATGATGCGGCTGATGGAGCGGGCGGTCGCGCGCGCGGAGCTGCCGGTGGAGTTCTCCAGGGGCTTCAACCCCCGGCCCAGGGTATCCCTGCCTCTGCCCCGGCCGGTGGGGGTCGCCAGCCGCTGCGAACTGATGCTGCTGAGGCTCTCGGCGCCCATGCCGGCAAGCGAGCTGAAGGACAGGCTTGCACGGGAGTTGCCCGCCGGCCTGACCGTGCTGCGCGCCCAGCCCCTGCCCACAAGGCCAGTGAAGGTCATTGCCGCCAGCTACGAGATGCACCTGGACGCCGGGCAGGCCGCACGAGTCCGCCAACAACTGGCGGAGCTGGCACGTGCGGAGGCCTGGCCCGTCGTTCGCGGACAGTCCGGGCGGGGGGAACGCCGACAAGGCACGATCGACCTGAAGGGCAAGGTTGCGCAGTTGTCGCTGGAAGGCCAACGGCTGTCGTTCGTCCTTCCCGCCGATCTGCAGCGCCCGGCGCGGTGCCTGGACGTGCTGGTGCTGCTGGGGCTGGCCGGCAGGACCCTGGAAGAACCAGGGCGCGCTGCGGACGCGGGCGAGGCCCTGGCCAGCCTGGTGCGGACGGACGTGGAATGCCGATTCGATTCTAGCAAGGACGTGGAAAGGGACATGGACGGATGACGAAAGAGATCAAGAAAGAGATGTTCATCAACGCCGAGCGGGACGAGTGCCGCATCGCCATCGTCGCCGCCGGTACCTTGAGCGAGCTGTACGTGGAGCGCGCCTCGCAGGCCTCGCAGGTGGGCAACATCTACAAGGGGCGGATCACCAACGTCGAGCCCTCCATTCAGGCAGCCTTCGTGGACTTCGGAACCGAGAAGAACGGTTTCCTGCACATCTCCGACCTGCATCCGCAGTACTTCCCCGGCCAGAACCATCGGCCCGAGGCGGTAGGTCGCAAGCGGGCCCGGAAGGAACGCCCCCCCATCCAGTCCTGTCTCCGCCGTGGCCAGGAGCTGATCGTCCAGGTCACCAAGGAGGGCGTGGGCACCAAGGGGGCGACGCTGACGACGTATCTGTCCATCCCGGGGCGATATCTGGTGTTGATGCCGGGCATGCACCGCCTGGGCGTATCGCGCAAGATCGAGGACGAGGCCGCCCGGGCCAAGGCCCGCAGCCTGCTGCAGGAACTCAAGCCCCCGCCGGAGATGGGCTTCATCGTCCGCACCGCCGGTCTGGACCGACCCAAACAGGACCTCCAGCGCGACCTGAACTACCTGCTGCGACTGTGGAAGGCCGTCTCCCAGCGCAGCAAGGAGGCCCGTGCCCCAGCCGAGCTCTACCAGGAATCCGACCTGGTCATCCGCACCATCCGCGACGTGTACACCACTGAGATCGACCGCATCGTCTGCGACGACGAGGCCGTGGCCTGCAAGGTCAAGGAGTTCCTCCGGCTCATCCTGCCGCGCTCCGCCCACCGGGTGGAACTGTACAGCGGGGAGGTATCTCTGTTCCATGCCTTCGGGCTGGAGGCGGAACTGGAGGGCATCAACTCCCCGCACGTGCCCCTGCCCTCCGGCGGGTCCATCGTCATCGACCAGACCGAGGCCCTGGTGGCCATCGACGTCAATTCGGGGCGATTCCGCGACACCGAGGACGCCGAGACCACCGCCGTGCGCATCAACACGGAGGCCGCCCGCGAGGTCGCGCGCCAGCTCCGGTTGCGGGACCTGGGCGGAGTGATCGTCATCGACTTCATCGACATGACCGTCGAGAGGCACCGCCGGAAGATCGAGAAGCTCCTGCGCCAAGAGGTCAAGAAAGACCGCGCCCGCACGAAGCTCCTGCGGATGAGCCGGTTCGGCATCGTGGAGATGACCCGCCAGCGCGTCCGCCCGTCCCTGGCCAGCAGCATCTTCCAGCCCTGCCCATGCTGCGGGGGGTCCGGGAGGGTCAAGTCGGCCGAGTCGCAGTCGCTGGCGGCGATGCGGCTGCTCCGGCTGGCAGCCAGCGACCCGGAGGTGGCCACCATCGAGCTGACCGTCTCGGCGGCCCTGGCAGACCACCTGCTCAACTACCTCCGCGACGACATCTCCGAAGTGCACCAGCGCACCGGCACAAACATCCGCATCCACGTGGACCCGGAGATGCCCGCCGACCGGACCCAGATACACTGCCTGGACGCCCGCGGCTCGCAACTGGGCTGGGACCCCACCAGCGCCATGCGGCGGCGGGCCGGGGACGTCCCCACCAGAGAGATCACCAAGGCCGAGGTGGAGGCCTTCCGCAAGCGCACCGCCGGCGCCGCCCCGGCCGAGGCTCCAGCCGAACCCGCGCCCGTCGAGGCACCGGCCCCAAAGAAGAAAAAAAAGAGACGCCCCAAGCGCAAAGCCAAGCCCCAGCCAGAGAGTATCGAAGCACCCCCTGCTGAGTCGAAGGAACAACCCCCAAAGGCCAAGAAGGCCAAGCCCGCCCGAAAGCGACCGAGGCGCGCCCGCAGCGAGAAGAAGGACCAGTCGCCCCAGCCGCCCGCATCGGACGAGGCCAAGGCCGCTGCCCAAGAGACGGCAGAACAGCCCCCCGCCGAGCCCGAAGGCCGTGCCGGCCGGCAAGCCGGCAAGAAAAGCACCGGCGCCCGCAGGAAGCGCAAGCGGACCACGAAGGCCCAAGCCGCCCGGTCCCCAGGCCAGACGGCCAGCGGCAGCCAACCCGGCCCCGGCGACCAGGCCCGTGATTGAACGGGGCAATACGGTCCACCACTCGCCGTTAGCGGGTTTAGGTAGAGGACGGTTCTTGGGCCAGACTGGAGACGCAGAGAACCAAAAATGAGAGGTCTCATGAAAGGCGTGAAGCTGACGGTGGCAGTGGCGCTGGCGGTGGGATGGCTCTGGGTCCCGGCCTGGGCCGAGGAAGGCCGGCGCCGCGGCGGTGAGCTGCGCGGTCTGTTCGTCCGCCGGGCCGAGCGCCGGATCGGCCAGCGCCAGCACCTCGCCATCGTGCTCAGGCCGCTGGAGGGCGACGAACACGTCACGCTGCTGGTGCCGCGAGGCCGGTACGCCGACATCGCCCGGAAGCTGCCCGAGGGTCAGAAGGTCGAGGCGGCCTTCGTCGTGGAAGACGGCCAGCGATGGCTTACGGTCCTGGAGGTCGTGCGCCCGCGTGAACGCCGGCAGGAAGGCCGGCGCGAGGCCTGCCGCGGAGCCGAACGCCCCAGCCGGGGCGAGTCGGCCGAACTGCGGGCGCTCATCCGCCGGTTCCAGGAGAGCATCGAGCGGCTGGCGAGGCAGGTCAAGGAGCTCCGGGCCGAGACGGCCCGCCTGCGCCGGGAACTGGCCGAGAGGGGCATGGTCACGAAGAAGCCCGGCCGACGGGGCGAGAAGGACTGAACGGGCCAGGGGTCGGCCGAGGCTCGTCGCCTACGGCTCGAGCTCCAGCACGTAGCGCCGGCGGGTGCCCTCGTGCATGCCGTCAAAGGCGATCTGCCGATCGTCATCGCGCCACGAGGGGTGCAGGTCGCGGCGTATCTCCGGCAAGGGCGGAGCGGGCGAATAGTAGCTGCCCAAGGACACCGGGCGGCCCGTGGCACTGCTTACCAGCAGCAGCTTGCGCATGCCCAGGCTATCCGGGTATGTGTCGGTCAGCAGCCAGCGCCGGTCATGGCTGTAACAGATGTGCCCGTCCCGGCGGATGACCTCGGCGAAGACCCTTTCACGCCGACGCTGCCCACGGGCGTCGATCTGCCAGCACGACGCGACGCCGTCCACCTCGGCCCAGGCCAGGATGGTACGGTCGTCCTTCCAGTCGAAGTGGCTGACCATCGGGCCGGGCAGGACGCGCAGCAACTCCTGCCCGCCGACGCCTACGGTCCACATCTGTGTCACCCATGGCCGCCGACCGGCGGGGACCCACCGGCACAGGAAGGCCAGCCGGTCGCCCGAGGGGTTGAAGCAGGCGTGGTTGAACCAGACCTTCTGCCGGCCGTAGCCCAAGGCCTGCTCCTGCCGGGCCGCCAAATCCGGAAACCTCACGATGAGGCGGTGCCGGCCGGTGGCGAAGTCCAGGATGCCCAGCCCGTCGTCGGCGGGGACGCTCTGGTCCTCGCCGGGGTCTGCCAGGCCTTCGTAGCCGTAGCCGGGCCTGGTGACTGCGATGCGGGCGAAGTTCAGCGTGGCGGCCAGCCTGCCGTCATCGCTCAGCGCCGCGATGGCCGGGCCGACGATCCGTTCCCGCCCGGATGCCGTGGCGTGGGCCACGCACACGAAGCGCCCCTCCCGGCGGTCGTTGAAGACAACGGTGCGGTCAGGGCCGCCCAGCCAGTGCAGCATCGCCCCCTGCTGGAAATTCCATGCCCGGGTCCGAGCCAGCGGGATGAAGGTCTCACCGTCGGCCAGGTCCACCACGCCCACCACGGCCTCGTCGTCAGGCCCGGGCGGACGGTCGGCGAAGTCCACCTCCAGCACCAGGTGATATCGTCCCGTGGGGTCCCACGGGCGCATGTCGTAGTAACCGAAAAAATGGTGCCTCGGCCCAGTGGTGATGGCCCGCACGCGATAATCCATCAGCACCCCTGGCCCTCGCCAAAGACCCATCCAATTCCCCCGGTCCGGCTCCGGCGCCATCTGCGGCGAGCCCGATCAGTGCAAGGCTCACTCGGCACGATATGACGCCTCTTCAAGACGATGGAGAAAGGCATGCGGCGTCTATACCTATGCGTCCGTGGACATGCGACCATGTTACTACGTAAGTCTGTGCAATCTGTGTAATCTGTGAACTACTTGCCGCACAGGTCGATAAGCCGGGCGATCTCGCTGCGCAACTCCCGGCGAGGGACGATCATGTCGATGAAACCATGCTCGAGCAGGAACTCCGCGCGCTGGAAGCCCTCGGGCAGCTCGGCCCTGATGGTGTTGGCGATGACCCGCGGGCCAGCGAAGGCGACCATCGCCCCCGGCTCGGCGATGATGACATCGCCCAGCATGGCGAAGGAGGCGGTGGTGCCGCCGGTGGTGGGGTCGGCCAGGACGGAGATGAACAACCCGCCGGCCTGATCGAAACGACCCAGTGCGGCGCTGGTCTTGGCCATCTGCATCACCGAGAGTGCGCCCTCATGCATCCGCGCCCCGCCGGACATGCACACTATCACCAGCGGCAGCCCGTGCCCGGTGGCGTACTCCACCAACAGGGTAACCTTCTCCCCCACCACCGAGCCCATCGAGCCCATGAGGAACTCCCCCTCCATCACCCCCAGGGCCAGTCGCCGGCCCTTGATGTAGCCCACCCCGGTAAGCACGGCCTCAGTGATGGAGGTCTTGGCCTGCTCCCGCGAGAGACGCTCAGCATAGCTTTGCCCGCGCCACTTGAATCCAAGCGGGTCGTCCGGGCCGATGTCGGCGAAGAGCTCCTCGAAGCTGTCAGGGTCGGTCAACTGCTCGATGCGAGTCCTGGCCGGCACCCGGAAGTGGGCCCCGCACTCGGGACAGACCTCCAGGTTCTCCGCCACCGTCTTGCAGTACAAGGTGGCCTGGCAGGCGTTGCAGCGCATCCACAGCCCGTCCGGCAACTCGCGCTTCTTGCGGTGAGGCGGGCCCTCGGGCGTGGGGAAGAACTGATACGGAGAAGTGGCAGAAGTCTCGGCCATGGTGTATTCGCCTCCCGGCTCGACGGCGGGCACTAACGCCGCTCGGCAGCGCCCTCGGTGGCCGAGGCCCGCAGGGCGGCAATCGCGCCGGGGATGTCCCCGCTGCGAAAGACGCCCACGCCCGCCACGAAGACGTCCGCACCCGCCTGGGCGCACGCCCGGGCCGTGGCCGGATTGATCCCGCCGTCCACTTCCAGGCGCCTGGCCGGCCCCAACCACGACCGGACCTGCCGGATCTTCGGCAACTGGTCTTCCATGAACCGCTGGCCGCCGTAGCCCGGCTCGACGGTCATCACCAATACCATATCGACCTGGTCGATGAAAGGCCGCAACGTCTCCGCCGGCGTCCCGGGCCTGAGGGTCAGGCCCACGCCCAGCCCACGCCGCCGCAACAGGTCGATGACCGCCTGCGGGTCGCTGTCGGCCTCGATGTGAAAGGTCACCGAGTCCGCGCCCGCTTCGGCGAAGCGCTCGGCATAGTATAGCGCGTCGGTGACCATGATGTGCACGTCCAGGGGACAGTCCGTGAAGGCCCGGGCGCTCTGGACGAACCCCGGCCCCATGGACAGGTTGGGCACGAAGTGGCCGTCCATGATGTCCACGTGCAGCACGTCGGCCCCGCCGGCCACCGCCGCGGATACCATCTCGCCGACGCGCATGAAGTCCGCCGCCAACAGCGATGGCGCTATCAGCGGCCCCGGCCCCAGCCGCTGCCAAGGATTGCCTCGCTGGCCGCTCACGGAGAAACCCTCACCAAACGCACCGCGTACATGCATGACGGGCCCGCCGCCCCCGAGGCCTTGCCCCGGCCGACGCCGGCCACCAGCACCCCGCCGGCCCGGACCTGCTCGTTCGTGGCGAAGTAGATAACGCCATTCGCAACCACGGGCCGACCCGTCACCCGGCGCGGCGTCTTGAACAGCCAAAGGGCCCTGCCCGTCCGCGCATCCAGCGCGTGCAGTCCCTTGGCAGAACCAAAATACACTATTCCCTGCCGCACCGCCGGGGCCGTCAGCCCCACGCCGCCCCAGCCCACCAGGGTCCCGCCGACCTGCACCCACACCCGGCCCGCCCCGGCCTGCACCACCCTGCCCCCGCCGGAGGACTGGTCTGCCTTCACCTCGTACGTCCACACCTCCTTGCCCGTACCGGCATCCAGTGCCAGCACCCGCCCCTGGTGAGTCAGGTACACCTTCCCCCCTGCCACGGCCATCCTCAGCGCCCGGGGCGACCGCATCGTCCCGATAACTACAACTACTCTGCCGTTGACGACCACCCGCTGGACGAACTCGGCCGGCCCGGAACCCCCCGGCAGCACGCGGTCCCACCGGCGCTTGCCGGTGGCCGCATCCAAGGCCCGCAGGCAGTCCCCGGCGCGATACAGGACCAGGCCCGCACCGACCGTTAGTGCCACCGGCACCTCCTGGCCCACCGGGTCGCCGCCCCGGGCCGACCACTTCTGGCGATGTCCAGGGCGTGCACCCTGCCGTGATCGGTGGCCACGTACACCAGTCGGCCGGCGGCAACCGGGGCGACCTGGACCGGGACCTTGCCCGGCAACGCACCACGCCACCTTGCACGCCCGGTGGCAGCGTCCACGGCCAGCAGGGCCTTGCCAGTCTTGGCAGCGGCGTAGATGATCCCACCGCACAGCGACGGCCTGCCCGCCACCTCAGGCCCCTTGAAGTCCTTTACCGCCCGACCTGTGCCGGCATCCAGCGCCTTCAGCACGCCCGCGGGAGAGACCAGATAGACCACCGCCTCCCGCGCCAGCAGACCGCCGTCGGGCCTACAGGCAGCTTCCCAGAGCTTCTTGCCCGTGGCCGCATCCACCGCGTACGCGCGACCATCCAGCAACATACACATCGCCGTTCCACCGGCCACCACGGGCCCGTCCGACGCCCCCTCCGCCAACGGTGCCCTCCACAGCAGGTTCTGCTGGACAGCCTCACAGCGCCGCCGAAAGGCCCCCTTGCGAATCTGGGCCAGGGCCTTGGCCGCCCGGGCACGGACCTCAGCATCGTCCGACTTCAAGGCCCGCTCCAGGGCCTTGACGGCAGGTGGGCCTATCCTGATGAGCTCCTCCTCCGCCTGCTGCCGGAGGTGGTACTTCTCAGCCCCGAGCTGTTCGACCAGCCGGCCGATCCGGGCGGGGTCGGCCCCGGCGGGGGCCGAGCCCGGCTCTGCCGCTCGGGCAGGAGCCAACCACAGCACCAGGGCAGCCCAGCCAATCCAGGCCGCCCGGACGAACTCCCACGCCGGCCCGTCGGGCCCGGTCAACCCGCATGCCCATCTCTTGGCCACTTCGCTCTCCAGCGGGACACAGCAGTCTTGCCAAGGCGTACCGCCGCCGGCCAGGCCGCGGCTCATTTCTCGTCGAGCACCTCGATAGCGGGCATGGGCTTGCCCTCGAGATACGCCAGGCAGGCCCCGCCGCCGGTGGAGACGTGGGTCATCTTGTCCTTCAGGCCGGCCTGCTCGACGGCAGCGGCCGAGTCACCGCCGCCGATGATGCTCACCGCACCGGCGGAGGCGGCCTGAGCCACCGCCTCGGCCACTGCCTTGGTACCCGCGGCGTAGGCCGCCTTCTCAAAGACGCCCATGGGCCCGTTCCAGACGAGGGTTTTGGCCGAGCTGATGACCTCGCCGAAGGCCGCCACCGTCTCGGGACCGATGTCCATGCCCATCAGGTTTTCCGGAATGTCCGTGCCATCGACGCCGACGGGCTTGCCGGTCTCGAAATCGTCCGTGGCCACATGGTCAACCGGCAGCAGAATCTTCTCGCCGGCCCGGGCCAGCAGCCGCTTCATGTCCTCGATGTGGTCGGCATCCAGGCAGCTCTTACCCACAGCCACGCCCTTGGCCGCCAGCAGGGTATAGGCCATCGCCCCGCCGACAAGCAGCCGGTCCACCTTGTCCAACAGGGTCGATATCAGGGATATCTTGTCGCGAACCTTCGCCCCGCCCAGGATGGCCACGAAGGGCCGGGCCGGTGAGGCCAGGGCTTCGTGCAGGTACTTGATTTCCTTCTCCACCAGGAAGCCCGCCACCGCCGGGCCGCCCTTGGCCTGGATGGCCCGGGCCAGGCCGTACATGCTGGCGTGCTTGCGGTGGCACGTGCCGAAGGCGTCGTTGACGTACACCTCGCCGAGGGAGGCCAGGGCGGCCACGAACTCATCCAGCGTCGCCTGCTGCTCGGGGGTGAGTTTGTGGTCGGGGTTCTTCTTGGCCGCATCCGGCATGGTCTCGCCGGGATGAAAGCGGAGGTTCTCCAACAGTAGCACCTCGCCGGCACCCAGTCCCGCGGCCAACTTCTGCGCCTCCGCCCCCACGACCTCCGGGGGGCCCAGCGTCACCGTCTTGCCCAGGTGCTCGCCCAGCCGCTCGGCCACGGGCTTGAGACTCAACTGCTCCTCGAAGCCTTCGCCCTTGGGCCGGCCCAGGTGGCTCATCAGCACCAGCCGGCCGCCGGCGGCCAGCACGTGCCGAATCGACTCCAGGGCCTGCACGATGCGGTTGTCATTGGTCACCCTGCCGGCCTCTACCGGCACGTTGAAGTCCACCCGCATCAGCACCGTCTTGCCCGAAACGTCAATGTCCGCAAGCGTCTTCTTGGCCATAACCGCATCCCTTACAACTCAGTCATCGGTCAGGATTCATCCCGCAATACCCTCGCGCCTGGCGTTGCGGTACAGTGGATATTCCTGGGCCTCGCATACCCGGCCCGAACGCGCGTATCGCGCATGGGACGAGATGCATGGTAGGGCCGTCCGGCGCCTTTGGCAACCCGCAAGCGGCCCGCCAGCTCCGACCAGGGACGCTCACCACGCAAGGCAGGCCCTTCCCCGACCGATAAGTCCAATGGAACGAGGCCAAGACCACGCAGTGAACGGAGGGCCGACGCATGGGCAGGCACGAACCCCGCAGCCAGCGGCGAGAGGTCGCCACGATGGATCGCCAGGGGCTCATCAAGGCCATCCTGACCGTGAAGTGCACCTTCCCCGTTGACCTCACGGAGGAGTTCCTCCAGGGCCTCAGCATCGAGCGCCTCCGACACATATACCAGGCACTGAGCCTCCGCGCCCGGTCCCGGCGCAGCAGCCACCAGCCGGCGAAGGCCCGCTAGGGGCGCTTCCCCACCACCGCTATGCCGAGCTCGTCGGCCAGCCCGAGCGTCTGGGGCTTGTCCAGAATGAGCGTCCGGTATGCCTCCAGCACCAAGCAGACGCCCCCCGCGGCCTTGAGGTTGCGGATGGTCTCCGGGCCGACGGTGGGCACGTCGAAGCGCATGTCCTGATCTGGCCGGGCGACCTTCACCAGCGTCCAGCCGCCAGAGGGGCAGAGTTCTCCGGCTCGCCGGATCATCCGGTCGGTGCCCTCGATGGCCTCCACGGCGATGATGTCGCCCTCCTTGACGGCCAGGGCCTGGCCGATATCCAGGGCGGCGCTGCGACGGGCCAGGTCGAAGCCGAAGGCCACGTCCGCCGCCGCCTTGCGGGGCACGGGCGTCCGCGTCATCGGGCCCTCGCTGGCGAGGTGCTCCCGACAGTACTCGACACTCGACATGAGCTCGATGCCCTCCCCTGCCAGTTCCCCTGCCACGGCCAGCAGCACCGCGTTATCGCGGTGGTCGTGCCGGAGCTTGCGATACCACAGCCTCAGGGCCCGCATGTCCGGCAGGTATCGCAGCAGGCGAAACGGCGTGTAGATCTCGGCCTTCCGCACGCCGCCGGCCAGCACCGCCCGCTTCACGCCCGCCCGCCGAAGCAACCGAATCCACCGGCCCACGCGGGTGACGCCGGCCCAATTGAAGCGGTCGGCCAGGCCGCGCAGGGCCGGGTCGGCCAGGCCGCGAAAGGCCACCACGACCAGTCCCCGGCCAGCCTGACGTACGCCCTCGGCCACCAGCACCGGCAGCCGACCGGCCCCGGCGATCAGGCCTACCGGTTCGCCCCTGTCGGTCACTTCCGGGTCTCGTCTCGGCCGGCGAGCCGGGCCTCCAGCTCCGCCAGCCGGCTCTGGAGTTCCTTGACCTGCCGGCGCAGCTCCGGAAGCTGGGCCAGCACGGAATACACCCGGCGGGCGCGGCTGCGGGGCATGGCCGGCTGACCGAAGACTTCCTGGCCGTCCTCGACGTCGTTGATGACGCCGGCCTTGGCGCCCACCCGGACCTGGTCGCCGATGTTGATGTGCCCGACCACCCCGCTCTGGCCGGCGAAACTGCAATAGTCGCCTATGTTGGTGGACCCGGCTATGCCCGACTGTGCCACGAACAGGCAGCCCCGGCCCACCTTGGTGCCGTGGCCGATGGCCACCAGGTTGGAGAACTTCGTGCCCGCCCCTATGACCGTCGCACCCAGCGTGGCCCGGTCGATGGTACAGCAGGAGCCGATCTCCACATCGTCGGCCACCTCCACCCAGCCGGACTGGGGTATCTTCTCGTGCACGCCCGCATGGGTGGCGTAGCCGAAGCCATCCTGGCCGATGACGCTGCAGGCGTGAACCGTCACCCGGTCGCCCAGCACCGTGCCCTCGTACAGCACCACGTTGGGGTACAGGATGCAATCGGCCCCGATGCGGACGGACGCCCCCACGTACACGCCCGGGTACAGCACCGTGCGGTCGCCGATCTCGGCCCCCGGCCCGATGCTCACAAACTGCCCCACGCACACGCCCTGGCCCAGCCTGGCCGTGGGGTCGATCCTGGCGGCCGGGTCCACCCCCTCGAAGGGATGCTCGCGGAAGCCGTACAGCTCCACCATGGCCTGGCGAAATGCGAAGTAGGGGTCCTTGCAGCGGATCAGGCTCTGGCCGGGGCCCTGGTAGTCCTCGGCCACGATGACGGCGCCGGCCGAGGTGGTGGCCATGAAACGCTTGTAGCGCCCGTGGGCGAGGAAGGCCACTTCCTCCTCCCCGGCCTCGGCCAGCGAGTTGGCCCCGCGGATCATCCTCTCGGCAGGGCCCTCCAGCCGCCCGCCGATCCGCTGGGCCAGCTCGCGCAGCGTCATCGCCTTGGCTGATACCCGGCTCATCCAGGCTGCGAGCGTAATCCCGCCCCGCCATCACGTCAAGGCGCCGCGCGACCCCGACCAGCCGGGCCGCCCGCCCCCAAGCTCGGGCCGGTCAGGCAACGCCCGCGCCGACTTTGGGCCCCCCAACACGGTGAAGTGCGCTGGCCGGGATCCGAGCATCCCCGCCCGCCTCTCGCGTCATTCGCCCCAACCAAGCCCCGGTCTGCCGGGGGCTCCTAGCCGCCCGGACCTTCCAGTGCGGCCACGGCCGAGGGGACATCCGTAAAAAAGGCGAAGACCTTCGCCAGGCCGGTGACCTGCATCATCTTCATGGGATGGCCCACCAGCCCGGCCAGCGCCAAGCGGCCTCGCCGCTTGTTCACACGCCGCAGCAGCACCACCAGGCTGCCCAAGGCCACACTGTCGATGAACTTCACCCTGCCGAGGTCCACGACCAGCCTGGGCGGACAGTCAGCCTGGTCGGCCCGCTCGAGCCAGCCCAGCAGGGCGTCGGTGCAGGCAGGAGCCAGCTCTGCGGCGTTGACCACCGCCACGGTCACCGACCCGGCGGCCTGAAACTCGATGCCCGTTTGGTCCGTCACCGCTACCTCCACCATTGGCGGATTGGCCGGGGCCCAGTGTAGCGTGCCGGCCCGACCCAGCCAAGGGTCGGACTGAACGGCACGCCGCTGCCGGCCGGCGACCGCGCCCGGAGCCCGCAGTGGTGCATATAATCCTTTCACGGTCCACTTGACAAGGCCCGCG
Organism: Planctomycetales bacterium 4484_123; assembly: GCA_002049885.1. Lineage (GTDB taxonomy): Bacteria > Planctomycetota > Phycisphaerae > SM23-33 > SM23-33 > MVCS01. The sequence continues at coordinate 14,155 of MVCS01000011.1, forward strand.
GGGGGTGTTTTGCTTTCGGCCAGCGGCACGAGCGGGCATTGGGGGGCGAGGCCGGCCGGGTCGATGCCACCATGTGCCGACGGCAAGATGGGCCGGATGACGCCCGCGAACGGATCGCGGGGCGGTTCGGTGGAGTCTTCTGCGTTGAAACGAAAGGTGACGGCGATGAAGGCGACTGCATGCAGACTGGGCATCGTGGCGCTGACTTCCGTGGCGGTGATGGTCCTGGCCATGGGATGCGATCTGCGCCCGGGCGCCGAGCAGGGCGCCCCGGCAGTGAAGCCCGCCAAGGCGGCGCCCGGGGCGTTCGAGGCGTTCAAGAAGAAATCCTCCGTGCCGGTGCTGTACGTGCCGCTGGTGAGCAAGGCGCCGAAGATCGACGCCAAGCTGGACCCGGCGTACGAGAAGGCCACCCCGGTGAACTTCAAGTTCACCGCCGGCGGGGACGCCAAGCCCGCGGCCAAGACCACGGCGTACGTGGTCAGCACCAAGAAGAAGCTGTACATGTACTTCGTGTGCGAGTCGCCCGATATGGACGCCCTGCTGGCCGATGTCCGCAAACGCGACGGTCAGGTCTGGAACGACGACTGCATCGAGTTGTTCATCGACCCTACCAACAAGCGGCAGTTGGATGGCTACGTGCACATCATGGTCAACTCCATCCCGGTGACCGCCGAGTGCAAGGGACCGGCTGGGGCTGAGGACTACTCCTGGAACCCCAAGATCGAGGCCAAGACCGACAAGACAAAGAAGGCCTGGGTGCTGGAGCTGGCCATCCCCTTCGCCGACCTGGTCCCCGACCCGAGCAAGATCAATCGCGTCTGGGCGGTGAACATGAACCGCATGGCCTATCTGCTGGATGGCACCGAGGACACCGCCTGGAGCCCGACGGAGTCCACCAGCTCGCACGTGCCGAGCAAGTTCGGCGCCTTCTGGCTGGAAGTGGGCAACGTGGACAACACCAAGTAGCACCGCGGCCCAGTGTGCCCAGGCTGACCGGCCGGGCAGGTGACGGACTGTTGGCCACCGAGCTGACATCTTCCCAGCGGGCCTTCCTCCGCTCGAGGGGAAGGCTGCGCAGCGCGGACGTGATCGTCGGCAAGGCGGGATTGAGCCGGGGCGCACTGGGCCACATCCGGGCGATGCTGGCCCGGCAGGAGCTGCTGAAGGTCAAGCTGCCCCGGCTGCCGGAGGCCTCCCGCCGGGCGGTCGCCCAAGAGCTGGCCCACGCCGCCGGGGCCGAACTTGTGGACGTGGTCGGCCACATGGTCGTCCTGTACAGACCGAACGACCAGCTCCCGCCGGAGAAGCGGCTGGTGCTGCCCGAGTGACGGAGTCGGCGGGCAGGCCGGTGGGGCCGGTGCCGCTCAGCAGGCCTTCTCGATGGCGGCCGGCTGGCGGTTGACCGCCGCGATGTCGGCGGGGCTGAACTTCATCCTCCGGCCATAGGTCATCAGCCCGTTGACCTCCTGTTCGACGTCGTACAGCTGCGTGTAGCAGAAGCCGCACATCCGCGGATGCCGCAGCAGCGTGGTGGTCAGCGCCCGGTACCGCCGCAGGAACTCTCTCTTGGTCCTCGGCCTCTGGCCGTAGCCCCAGCCAGCGGCGTCGTTCTTTTGCCCGGGGTTCCACCAAATGCCACCGTACTCGCTGACGAAAAAGGGCTGGCCGGCATACGGCGCCTGTCCGGGGTGATTGTAGAACGGCTCGCCGCCGCGGGCGAACCGGCGGAACAGGGCGGCGAATCTCCGCGGGTCCTGTTCGTAGCAGTGGCAGTCGTACACGTCAGTGCGGTAATGGTGGTAGCCGGAGGAGTCGATCACGGGGCGGGTCGGGTCCAGGGCCCTGGTCAGCTCGTACACGTCGCACTGGCCTTGGGGGTCGGCCCAGGGCCGGCCCTCGTTGAAGGGGCACCAGCCGACGACGCTGGGGTGGTTGAAATCGCGGAGGACGACCTGGGTCCACTCGGCGGCCAGCCGGCGCAGGGCCTCGCCATTGTCACGCTCGATGCCCCAATCGCCGAACTCGCCCCAGAGAAGGTATCCCAGCCGGTCGGCCCAGTAGAGGAACCGCGGCTCGAAGACCTTCTGATGCAGCCGGGCACCGTTGAATCCGAGCTGCTGGGCGGAGGCGATGTCGCGCTTCAGGTCGGAGTCGCGCGGGGCGGTGTAGAGACCGGCGGGGTAATAGCCCTGGTCCAGCACCAGTCGCTGAAAGACGGGCCTGTCGTTCAGGTAGATGGCCGGCGGGGCCAAGGTGATGGTCCGCAAGCCGAAATAGCTGGCCACCTCGTCCACCACCTGCTGCCCGTCGGAGAGGGTCAGCTCCAGGTCGTACAGGAACGGGTCCTCCAGGTCCCAGTTGCGGACGTAGCTGAGCTCCAGCGTGCAGGCAGCCACGGAGCTGTTGGCGGCCACGCTCGCCTGGCCCACGGGCCGGCCGGCGGCTCGGGCGACCGCCGCCAGCGTCAGGCCCTTGTGAGGACGGTCGATCTCGACCTGCACGCACAGCCTCCCCCCGGGGGCGTCGGGGACCATCCGCAGGGAACGGATGTAGGCCGGCCCGACCGGCTCGAGCCACACGCTCTGCCAGATGCCGGTGATGCGACTGTAACGACAGCCATAGCTCTCATGGCGCTGAGACTGCTTGCCACAAGGCTGGAGGCCCGTGCGGTTGTCATCGACGGCCCGCACCACCAGCAGATTCGAGCCGCTCTTGAGGGTCGAAGTGATCTCGAAGGCGAACGGGCTGTAGCCTCCGCGATGGAACCCCACGCGCTGGCCGTTGACCCACACCGTCGCCTCGTAGTCCACCGCCCCGAAGTGCAGCAGCACCCGCCGGCGCCGCCATGAAGCGGGGACGACGAACCGCCGCGCATACCAGACGCAGGGCATGAAGTCCCGGCAGCCTATGCCCGAAAGCCTGCTCTCCGGGGCGAACGGCACGACGATGCGCTCCGCCAGCCGGGCCCTGGCGGGCCAGCCCAGGGCCTCGCCGTTGCCGCCGGCATCAATGGCGAAGTTCCACCGGCCATTGAGGCACAACCAGTCCTTCCGCACCAACTGCGGGCGAGGATACTCCCCGCGGGGCAGGTCACGGCCCGAGGGCATCGCCAGGTTCCTTTCACAACGGCCAACCGGGAGTCGCGGCACCGGCGGCGCCGAGCCCGGCAGCACCGGCAAAAGAGCTTGTCCGAGACCGACCTGGGGCGTACATTGTGGACGCAACCGTGTATCAGATTCGGCTCAGGTAGTCGAGGGCGATGATGATTCGTTTCACCTGCCCGCACTGCGGTCGCTACGTGCGCGTCTCCGACGCCCACGGCGGCAAGAAGGGCCAATGCCCCTACTGCCACCAGATCGTGGCCATCCCCACGGCATCGGAGGCAGGGCCAGAGCCCGGAGGCGACGAGGTGGCCGAACTGGCGGCCGTGGCGGCTGCGAGCGATGCCGACGAGGCCGAAGAGACCCCTCCTCCGCCCCCACCACACCACACCGAGGACGTCCCTACCGAGGAAGAACCCGAGCCGGAGCTGCTCCCGCCCACTGACCCACGCTATCAGACAGACAAGTTGGATGCGGTGACCGATACAGAAGGCCCGCCCGAGCAGGCCGAGACACCGCCGCCCGGCCCCGGGGCGGTCGCCCCGTCGGCGGCCCCGGCCACAGCGGCCAGGGGCAAGCGCGGAGCCCTGTTCTGGGGCTTGGTGATCGGCGGAGGCTTGCTGGCCCTGGGCGTGGTTGCCATGGGTGTGGTCTTCGTGGCGGTGCTGTTGCAAGGAGCCGGCATCGAGGCCGAGGGGGGCCAGCCCGGGCCGGCGACCGCCGCGACGTCCGTGGTCGAGCGGCCCGGACCCGAGCGCACGCCCCAGCCGACACCCCAGCCGGCGGAGGCCAAGACCTCCCTGCCGCTGTCAGCGGCCATCCTGAACGCCACCGCCCATGCCCCGGCCGACGCCTTCTGCATGTTCTACGTGGACCTGGCCCGCACGGCCAAGGCGGTGGCCAAGATCCCCCCCCGGGCCGAGGAGGTGGCCGCCGCCATCGGCACCAGCAAGCTCTGGCAAGAGGCGGACAAGCGTGTCGAAGAAGGCTCCATGCCCAGCTCCGTCACGCTGTTCCTGACGCGGCAGAGCGAGCCGGCCGGCGAACTGTTCGAAAAGCTCTACGGGGTCATATCAGACGGGACCATCGATCCCGCCGAAGGACTGTGGGGCCTGACTGACGCCAAGCACCCCCTGCCCCACTTTCTGCTGCGGATGACCGGCCCGGCCACGAAGCACTACTCCGCAGAGCTGCTGGCCACGGCCCGGAAGTTCTATCCCAACCTGCCCCCCGCGTCGGACAAGGTCGTCACCTGCGCAGGGCTGCGGCTGTCGCCGGCGGGATTGGCCGGCCCGGAGGAGTTGCTCCTGGGGACCAAGGAGACCCTCGCGCCCGAAGGTGCGGCCAGGAAGAACGTCGAGCAGCAGCAACGGCTGCGAGAGCTGCTGAAAAAGGTCGAGACGGATCGGCCGGTGGTGGGCTGGGTTGTGCTGGCCGGCTTGGGCAAGGCCCTGGAGAGCGCCCTGGGTCGAGCCGAGCGGCCCGTGCCGTGGGTGACCAGCAAGACCAATCTCCTGTTCGCCCTGGACCCCAAGCCCGACGGGCTGGCGACGATAGTGCTGGCCGACCCGGCCCCGGGGTCCATGAGACTGCTCAAGGCGGAGGTCCAGCCAATGGCGGTGGAGGCCGACGGGCCGGACCTTCGCATCACCGGGCTGAGCAGCGAGGGCCTGCCGGTGCTGGCCAAGCTGATGCCGGGCTTCCAGGACGTGGTGCTGCCGGGCTTGGCCATGGCCCAGCCGATCGAGTCGCGCCTGGCAAAGGCCCAGCCGCCTCAGCCGCAACCCCAGCCGAGCCCGCAGCCCACACCGCAGCCGAAGACCCAGCCGAGGCCCGCCCCCGGCCCGAAGGTCACGCTCAAGTGCATCTGCTTCAATCCCAACTGCACTACCAAGCACAAGCCCTTCGATGTGGATAAGTCCAAGATACCGGCGGAGGTGCTGGCGGGCAACGCCCCGCTGGTCTGTCCCCACTGCCACCAGCCCACGGCGGTGGTGGCCGTCAAGTGCCCGCACTGCGGAAAGTACACCCCCCAGACGCTGCCGAATTGCGAGCACTGCGGCAAGCCGCTGAGATGAGGACGACCCGGCGGCGGCCGACGGGCCCTCCCAGGCGTGGCTGAAGCATGCCCAGAGCCAGCGAGAAGACAGTCCGGCTGCTCTACGGGAGGGGGGGAACCGTCCTCCGCGTCCCGGAGCGGGCGGAGGTGCTGGAGGCCCGGGACGTCCCAGCCTTGGCGGACCCGGCCGACGCCGTGGTCGAGGCCCTGGGCCAGCCCATCGACTCGCCGCCACTGGCCGAGCTGATAAAGCAGCGTGCTCCCGGCACGGTCGCGATCACCATCTCTGACATCACCCGCCCGGTGCCCAACAGGCTGTTCCTGCCGCCGATGCTGGATGTCCTCAACGCCGCGGGCGTGGCCGACTCCCGGATCGTCATCATCATCGGCACGGGCATGCACCGGCCGAGCACGCCCCAGGAGCGGCTCAGACTGGCAGGCGAGGACATCCTTTCGCGCATCGAGGTCATCGACCACGTGGCCGCCGACAGCGACAGCCTGGTAAGGGTCAGCGACGACCCGCCGGTGAGCGTCAACCGGCGCTTCGCGGAAGCCGACTTCCGCATCGTCACCGGCTACATCGAGCCGCACTTCATGGCGGGTTTCTCCGGCGGGCGGAAAGGCGTATGCCCCGCCCTGGTGGACCTGGCCACGGTGCAGCGGTTCCACGGCTACGAGACGCTGGCCGACCCGCGTGCCGACAACGGCGTGCTGGATGGCAACCCCTGCCATGAGATCGCCCTGGCTGTGGCCCGGGCGGTGAGTGTCGATTTCCTCTTCAACGTGGCCGTCACCCGACACCAGGGCCCGGCAAAGGACGGCGACAGCGAACGCCAAATCGCCGGCATCTACTGCGGCGAACTGGAGGCCGCCCACCTCGCCGGTTGCCGGGACGTGGCCAAGTGGAGCTCCGCCGATATCGAAGGCAGCTATGACCTGGTCATCACCTGCGGCGGAGGCTATCCCCTCGACGCCACCTTCTACCAGACGGTCAAGTGCATGTGCACAGCCCTGCCGGCGCTGAACGAAGGCTCCACCCTGCTGGTGATCTCGGAGTGCTCCGAACAGCTCGGCTCGAAGGCCTACACCGAACTGATGCTCGGCTACGACAACGATTGGCGCGGCTTCCTCGCCGACATCGAGGCGAACAAAGACCACACCCGGCTCGACCAGTGGGAGTTCCAGATGCAGGCACGGGTGCTGGCGCGGATCGGGCTGGCCAAGCTTTGGTTCGCCAGCGACGGCATCCCCGAAGAGGTCCAGAGACACATCGCCGTCAGACCGCTGCTGGGCCGGGGCGACGCCCGCAGCCGAGCTCAGCGGGCCATCGAAGACTACCTCGCCGACCGGCCCGACGCGCGCATCGCCGTCATTCCCGAAGGCCCCTACGTGATGCTCCGGCAAAGGGCACAGAGCCGGCGGTAGCCCCGGAACGACCAGCCCGCCGCACAGGCCAGCGGTCGCAGTGTGGGCCTGCTGCCCGCTCGGTGTCGGCGGCCCCAGCCCACCTGCCAAGTGGCGCTACTCGCGCCCGGGGCCGGGGAGAAAACCGCCCGGAGACATCGGACAGCAGCGCCTCGCCGGACCATGGGCTTGGGTTGACCCTGTTGCCGTCAACGACCTCCGGCGCGGGACAAACCCGCGCCGAAGCAACTCGCCGCAAGCTTCCTCGAGGCGCGTCAGTCCTCCCCCTGCTCCAGTGGCAGCGGGGGCAACTCCAGATAGTACACGTCCTGGACGAACTCGAAGGAGCGGATCTCGTCCAGCACTTCCTCAGGCGGCTTGGAGTCCAGGTTGATGCCCACCAGCGCCAGGCCGGAGCGTTTCTTCCGGGAGAAGGTCAGGTCGGCGATGTTGATGCCCCGGTTGCCGAAGGCCGTGCCGTACTGTCCCAGCACGCCCGGCTTGTCCATGTTGTGGATGATGACCACATGGCCTTCGGGCTTCAGCTCCATGTGGTAGCCGTCGATGGCCAGCACGCGCGGGAACTTGCTGCCGAAGATGGTTCCCACGGCGGAGCGGCTGGCCTGGTCGGTCTGAAGCTTGACCTGCACCAGGTTGGCGAACTCCTTCACCTTTGCCGTGGTGACCTGTTCGACCTCGATGCCGCGCTGCTGGGCCAAGACGGGGGCATTGATGAGGTTCACGGGGGCGTCCATGTATCGCCGCAGCAGTCCCATCAGCAGGTACGTGGTCAGCGGCGAGACGTTCATGTCGGCGATGGCGCCACGGTAGACGACCTCCAGGCGGGTGGGTGCGCCGGCCGTGATGCCGGACAACAGCATGCCCATTCGCATGGCCAGTTCCGTGTAGGGTTGGAGCAAGGCGGGCAGGGCCTTGTCGAAGCCCGGGGCGTTGAGAGCGTTGCGGATGCCCTCGCCGCGCAGGGCCGCCACCAGTTGCTGGGCAGCGTCCAGCGCCACCTGGTCCTGGGCCTCCTCGGTGCTGGCGCCGAGGTGGGGCACGGCCAGGACGTTGGGGTGGGCGATGAGCTTGCGCTCGACCTCCGAGTCGGGCGGCTCGGCGGTCCATACGTCGATGGCCGCCCCGGCCACCTTGCCCGATTCCAGCCCCTCCAAGAGGGCCTGCGGGTCGATGATGCCGCCCCGGGCGACGTTGATGAGCCGGACGCCGTTTTTCATCAGCGCAATCTGGTCGCGCCCGATCATGCCGGTGGTCTCGGCGTTCTTGGGCACATGCACGGTGATGTAGTCGCAGCGCTTGCACAGCTCGGCGAGGGTCTTGACCCGCTCGAACGACCCGTGCGGGCACTGGCCGGCGAAGTACGGGTCATAGGCCAACACCCGCATCTCCATCGCCAGGGCACGCTTGGCCACGGCCGTGCCGATCCGGCCCAGGCCCACGATGCCCAGCGTCTTGCCCGCCAACTGCGTCCCCTGGAAGTTCTTTCTTTCCCACGCCCCGCCCACCAGCGACTGGTTGGCCGGGACTATCTTCCGCGACAGCGCCAGCATCAGCGCCCAGGTCAGTTCGCAGGTGGAGACGGTGTTGCCGCCCGGAGTGTTCATCACCACCACGCCCTTGGCCGTGGCCGTGGGCACGTCCACGTTGTCCACGCCCACACCGGCCCGGGCGATGCACTTGAGATTGCCGGGCTTGGCGAGCACCTCGCCCGTGACCTGCACCCCCGAACGGATTATCA
>MVCS01000136.1 GCA_002049885.1 Planctomycetales bacterium 4484_123
GACGGCTCCATTGTACACCACACGGGCCGCCGCAAACCAGGGACGCCTGAACGGCCTTTGGAAACGTACGATATGCACCCGGCGTGCGGCCATCGGCCCATGACCGCCAAGGCCCCCGCCGGCCGGGGCACCGAGGCCCAGCGGGCCTCACGGCTCGGAGCGTCGGGCCGCCCGCTGGCGGGCCTGCTCGGCCTTGGCCTTCATGAGTTCGGCCAGCGCCGCCCGACCGGCCTGTCGCAGCGGGTCGCGCCTGGGCCTCCGCCCGGGACGCCGCCTCGGCGGCCTGCGGTTGGCGTAGGTCTTCGCCACCACGATGGCCTCGTCGATGTACGTCCGGCACCGGCCGATGTTCCGCACCGCCTGGACGGTATGCCTCCAGAAGGCCCCCCGGCGGTCCCAGACGGGCCGGTGCGCCAGCTCCGCCAGCAGTACCAGCTCGTCGTCGCCGCTGAGGGGGGGAAGCAGCCCGCCGTACTCGGCCCCCAGTGGCTGGACCTCGATGTCCCGCTCGTAGGGAATGGCCGCCGTCTGCACGCAGGGCTGGACGCCGCGCATGCCCCGGAGCTGCTCCAGCAGCAGCACCCGCATCATCACGCGCTGGGAGACCCGCACGCAGCCCTGCCCCCGCGCCCGGGCAGGGTCGATGCGGTAATCCTGCACCGTGCCCCGCTGGTTGAACCAGCGCAGCACCCACGCCGTGTTCTTGAAGGCGCTCTTGGTCATGGCGCTGTGGACCACGGCCTGGATGGCGTCGGCACGCTGCGTCTGCACCAGCAGGGCCGCCACGTCCAGGGCCGGCAGCTCCTCCCGCCGGCGGTACTCCTTGATGAACTTGGGTATGTTGTGGTCGCCGATGTCGCTGAAGTCCAGGGCGTCCAGGGCGGCGATGGCGGCGTACTTCAACGGCTCATCGGTGCTGCGGTGGTCCGCCCTGCCCACGCCAACCGCCCCCCAGAAACCCGAGCCGGTGGGCACGTGAAACAGTATCGCCCAGGCGTTCACCCGGCTGGAGCGGACCGGCGGGCCACGCCGAGACGCATAGGGCCGGACGCTCTTGTACGGCACGGGCTCGTGGTGCAGACCCACCACCAGCACGAACTCGTAGTCCTCGGGGAAGCCAACCTTCGGCCAGGGCTTGGGCGGGGCGGACTGGGCCTGGCCTTCATCCTCGCCCTCGCCGGCGCCGACCTTGGGCTTGTCCTCCTGGTCGGACTCTTCCGGCAGCTCCGGCAACACCACGTGAAAGCCCTGCCGGGCCAGCGGCTTGACCACCCGCCGCAACAGCTCGGCGTCCACGCCCGCCGGCCAGTACGTGCTGGCAGTCTCCCCCCCGCCGAAGGGCGAGCGGGCCACCACCGGCAGCTCCTCGGCCCCACGGTCGAAGAGCCGCCACGCCTCGGCCGCCTCCTTGCCGCGAATGGCGGCCTGCTCGGCCAGGGTCACATGGCGGCCGTCGAAGCGATACAGATAGGTCACCTCGTCGCCGGACTTCCGCTCCTTGCGAAGCTGGCGAACGTATTCGATGGTCACCTGCGCCCCGCAGACCGCAGTCGCCAGGCAGATGACGCCGATAACCCCAATCCCTCGTCTCACGCCGCCGGACCCTCAGAACAGCCGCTGCGCCGCTATTGCCTCAACCACCGCCCAGCGGCAAGCCGCCCTTCAAGGTCACACCACCCGCAAATGCCCAATGCCGAATGCCCAACATTCGATGTTCAATTCCCTATTCCAAACGTCTCCGCGGCCGACGCCTCATGCCCGGCTTTGGTGCTCGGTTCCTCGTGCCTCATGCCTGGTGCCCGATGCCTGCCGTATCACATGTCCCTGCGCTCGGTGATGGCATCGGTCAGGATGGACCTGTTGGCATATTCGATCTGGCCGCCGGCAGGCAGTCCGCGGGCCAGGCGGGTAAGCTTCACGCCGGTGGCCCTCAGTGCCTCGGCCACGTGCAGGGCGGTGGCGTCGCCGGCCACGTCCGGGTTGGTGGCCAGGATGACCTCCTTGATGCCGCCGGCGCGGACGCGCTCGAGAAGCGCCGATATGGTCAGATCCTCCGGCTCGACGCCATCCAGCGGGGCCACGTGGCCCATCAGCACGTGATAGACGCCGTGATAGGCCCCCGTCGATTCCAGTGCCAACAAGTCCTTGGGCTGTTCCACCACGCAAATGGTGGACTTGTCCCGCCGCGGGTCGGAGCAGATCTGGCAAAGCCGCTCCTCGGCGATGTTGAAACAGACCTCGCACGGCCGAAGCTTGGTCTTGAGGTCGCGGATGGCCTCGGCCAGGGCGAAGGCATCCTCCTGAGGGGCCTTCAACAAGTGGAACACCAGCCGTTCGGCCGACCTCGGGCCGATGCCGGGCAGCTTGCCCAGCGCAGCCATCAAACGCTCCAGGGTCTGACAATACCCGGCCATGACGACCCCGAATATAACGCGCCCAAGGCCGAAATGCACACCGCCCCAACAGCGACCCGCCGCTGCGGCTCCCAAAGGCGGCGCCGGGGCACCTGAAGCCTCGCGCCGCCCGTGGGCCTCGACGGCTCCGGGCCCGCCGACCGCCACCCGGCTCCCAACCGCTGACCACCGGCAACTGGCTACCGACTACCGGCTCAGGGCAGCAGGGCGTCCAGGCCGGGGATGTTCATCCCCCCGGTCAGTTCCTTCAGCGCGGCCGCGGCCGCCTCCGCCGCAGCGGCCTGGGCCGAGGCCACGGCCTGCTTGACCATCTCCGCCAGGGCCTCGCCGCCAGTGCCTCCCTCGCCGACCGCCTCGGGGCTTATCTGGACCTCCACCAACTGCCCCTTGCCGTTGACGGTGGCACTGACCTCCCCGCCGGCCGAGTTGCCGGTGAAACGCGCCGCCTCCAGGCGCTGCCTCATCTTCGGCAGCTCCGTCTGGAGGCGGTTGACCAGGCCCATCAGCATTCCGATGTTGCCAAACACTGGCTTCTCCCGAATCTCGACCCCCGCCCGCCGGTGGCCCCCCGCACCGGCCCGGGCCCGGAGGGATACCCACTCAAGAATCATGTTCTTCGGCGTCGTTTTCCTCGGCCTTCGGCGGCCCGGCCAGGCGGACGTCGAACAGCGAACCCTGAAAATAATCCATCACGGCCCGGACGGCGGGGTCGTTGGCCACCTCATCGCGCTGGGCCGACGAAAGCCGGGCCGACTGCGTCGGCTGGCGGGGAGCGGGCGCCTTGCCAGCCCTGCCCGTGGGGACGTACTGGCAGCGGACCTCCTGGCCGAACAACTGGCCCAGCACGGTGGTAATCTCACCGTCCATGCGTTCCTCGCAGCGCCGGCGGATGGTCTCGTGGGCCTCGTCGTAACCCAGCCGGAGCGTCTGGCCCTCCAGGCCCAGCACGACCGCCGGGCCCAGCAGCCCCGCCACGTACCCCTGGCGACGACGGGCAAGCTCGGCCACGACCGCCGGCCAGTTGGCCTTGAGGTACTCACCGTCCCACTTCGGGTCCCTCAACGGTTCGGGCTCGGGGGGCCGCGGCGGCGGCGAAGTGGAATCAGCGCGTGCGGGCAGGGAGTTCGCGGCGCCGCTCGGCGGCACCGGCCCAGCCCCGGCGGACGGAGCCGCCGGCGGGTGCGGCGGCGCTATCTTTTTTTTTTGCCCCCTCGTCGTCGGCCTGCGGTAGTTGGCGGCGGTTCCCGCCGGGATGCCCGGTCGGCCGGCACTGGCCGCACGCGGTGCCGGGGCCGAGCCCTCCAGGGCCTCCAGCCGGGCCAGCAGGCTGCGGGCATCGACGAACTTCTCAGCCGCCGCCAGGCGGACCAGGGCCGCCTCGGCCAGTCCACGCCCGCTGGTCAGGCCGCGCAGGTTCCGGGCGGTGACCTGGCAAAGGCTGACGGCCTGGACCAGCGCCGGCAGGGAGAACTTCCCGGCCAGCTCGACCGCCCGCTGGCGTTGCGAATCGGGCAGCTCCACCAGGTGGCTGTCGGGCCCGCAGGCCTGGATGAGCATCATGTGGCGGAACATCTCGCCCACCGCGGCCAGGGCCGACTCCAGCGTCACGCCCGAACCCAGCAGCTCGTCCAGGCCGCTCAACGCCGCACCGGGGTCGCCGGCAGCGATGGCCGAGACGATACCCGCGGTGGCCTCGTCGCTGGGCGTGCCAAGGATGCGGATGACGTCGGCCTCGGTGACCTTGCCCCCGCCGGCGGCGAGCAACTGGTCCAGCAGGCTCAGCCCGTCGCGCATGGACCCGGCCGCCGCCCGGGCGATGCGGAAAAGGGCCTCGTCGCAGACCTCGACCTCCTCGGCCTGGCATATCTTCCCCAGGTGCTCGGCGATGAGCCGGGTGGGAATGTTGCGGAAGTCGAAGCGCTGGCAGCGGGAGACGATGGTGGCCGGGACGCGGTGGACCTCGGTCGTCGAGAAGATGAACTTCACGTGGGCGGGGGGCTCTTCCAGGGTCTTCAGCAGGGCGTTGAAGGCCTCCTTGGTGAGCATGTGCACCTCGTCGATGTAGTAGATCTTGAAGCGGCATCGGGCCGGCCGGTAGATGGCGTTGGAACGCAGTTCGCGGATTTCGTCGATGCCGCGGTTGGAGGCCCCGTCGATCTCCACCACGTCGATGTCGTCGCCGCGGGCGATGGCCACGCAGGCGTCGCAGGTGTTGCAGGGCTCAGGGGTGGGCGCATCGACACTGAGGCAGTTCAGGGCCTTGGCCAGTATGCGGGCCATGGTCGTCTTGCCCACCCCGCGCGTGCCGGTGAAGAGAAACCCGTGCGCCACCCGGCCGGTCTTGATGGCGTTGACCAGCGTGGCGGCAACGTGTTCCTGACCCACCACCTCCTCGAACGTGGCGCTGCGGTACTTGCGAGCCAGAACGAGGTACGGTGCCATGTTCGCCCTTTGCAGCAGTCTGAGTGATTTCGGATTACGCAGTCCGGACCGCGGACTACCCGGCGCCAGACCCGGGCCGATCCGCGCTCCGCAACCAGCAACCCGCGGTGGTCAAAAAGTGCCGTGCGCTCCGCTTCGATGTGCTTCAACGGGCCCGACCCGACGGGCAAGCTCCAGCCAGGCAGCCCTCCGGCACATGCCGAAAGCACGCTTATGGCTGCTTCCTTCCGGACCTGACCAGGTTCACGGCCCGGCATTGCAGAGGACCCAGCCTTCAACGCCGCTGCGA
>MVCS01000137.1 GCA_002049885.1 Planctomycetales bacterium 4484_123
GGGTCGAGGTGCCCTTCAGCATCTTCGGCATCGAGCCCGACAAGGTGCCGGCCCTGTGGGGGTTGAACATCGTCCGGCACCGTGTGAGCAGGCCGGGCTCACCGGAACAGTATTCGGTCTGGTCGTGGTTCATCGGCTCCAGCCACGTGCCGGAGCGGTTCGGCAGCCTGTGGCTGCCCAGGGCTGCCGTCTTTCCCGAACTGGGCGGGCCGGCGGAGCTGGAGGCCCTGGCGGCGCGCGGCGCCAAGGCGGCCCGCCAGGCAGGGCCGGCCGTGCCTGCAGAGGTGGCCCGCTTTGATTGGGACGTCTTCTCCGCCCAGAAGCGCCGGGAGCTGGAGCTGACGGGGATGGTGTACCGCCATCTGGCGGCCATACGCGACCGACAGTTCGCCGCCCGGGACCGGCAGTGGGCGAAGATCAAGACCTGGGCCGACTGGCTGAAGTGGCGGAAGCGGTTGCGCTCGGCCTTCTTCGGCTCGGTGGGCGATTTCCGCAAGGAGGTCGGCCCGCTGAACCCGCGGGTATCGGTGGCCTTCGAGAACGACGACATCCGCGTGGAACGGGTCATCTACGAATCCCTGCCGCACTTCTACGTCACCGCAAACGTGTACGTGCCGAAGCGTCGCGGCGGCAAGAAGCTGCCGGTGGTCATCCGCGTGGTGGGCCATTCCACCGCCGGCCGGCTGGGACGGGGCGTCATCCGCCAGTGCGTGGACCTGGCCATGAGCGGCTACTTCGTGCTGGCCATCGACGCCCTGGGCCAAGGCGAGCGGATCTACATCAACAACGGGTTGGGCTCCCGCACGCCTACCCGCAACCACTACGCCATGGGCGCCCCCTGCGTGCTGACCGGCACGAACCTGGCCGGCTACATGATTCACGACGTGATGCGCGGCATCGACTACCTGGCCACCCGGCCCGAGGTGGACATGAGCCGGATCGTCATGACCGGCTCCTCAGGCGGCGGGACCATGACCAGTTACGTCTCGGCCCTGGAGGACCGGCTGGCAGCGGCGGCGCCAGTCTCCGCCGTCGGCTCTCAGCGCAAGGCCGGCGGGAACTACGACAGCGAACAGGTGCTGTTCGACCAGGTCCGGGGCGGCTTCGAGTGCGAGGGACGGTGCGCGGCCATGGCCCCCAAGCCGTTGATCATCATCTGCGAGGTCCACGGCCCGGAGCACCGCCGCCACAACGAGGCCGCCTACGACAACGTCCGCAAGATCTACCGGCTCAAACGGGCAGTGAAGAACTTCCGCTATGTTCCCACCCCAGGCCCCCACGGCTACGGCTCGGGCCACTACCGGCACTTCCGCAGGTGGCTGGCGCAGGTCCTGCCGGCGGACCCGGGCACGGGGTCGCCGAAGAGGCGCCGGCCCAACATTCCCCGCGAGGCCCTGTACGCCTCGCTCAGCGGGCGAGTGTTTTTCTCACGCGAGCTGCCCCACCGCGAGACCGTCTTCACCCTCAACGCCAAACGCATCAGGCTGGAGCTGGCCTTCGACGAGGCCATCACCACCGCCCGGGCGGCCAAGGCCCGCGCCGCGAAGGTCCGGCAGGTCCTGCGCGAGTTGCTGGCCCTGCCCGCGGCGAGCTTCAAGCCGGTCGAGGTCCAACAGCACGGCCAGCCGACCGTGGCGGGCTGGCCGGTGGAAAAGCTCGTACTCGAGACCGAACCGGGCGTGCTGGTCCCGGCGGTGTTGCTCCGGCCCAAGGGCAGCGGCAGGGCCCCGGCAGTGATCATGCTCTGCCAGGGCGGCAAGAAACTGGTCATCCGCAGCCAGTGGCGGCAAGTCCGCAGGCTGCTGGGTGCCGGCGTCGCCGTGCTGATACCCGACGTCCGCGCCACAGGCGAGACGGCACCGGGCGAGGACGAGAGCTTCCACGGGCCGGAGACCTCCCTGAACGGCTTCTCGTATCGCATCGGCACGCCGCTGATCGGGATGCGGGTACGCGACGTATTGTGCTGTGTCAATTACCTGCGCTCGCGCCGAGACGTCGATTCTGGCAGGATCGGCGTAGTGGGAGTGTCGTTGTCGGCCTGCAACCCGCCGAAGATTCGCCAACCCAGGCTGCTGATCGACCACGGCCTGGAACCGCTGCACCGGGCCGACTCGCTGGGACCGGCCCTGGCCCTGTTGAGCTTCGCCCTCGACGGCAAGCTCGCCTGCTGCGCCACCCGGGGCGCCCTGGCCTCCTACGCCTCCATCTGCAAGCAGGGCCACTTCTATCACCCGCTGGCGACCTTCGTGCCGGGCATCCTGCGCCACTTCGACGTGCCCGACCTGGCCGCAGCAGCGGCACCCAGGCCGCTCATGCTCGCCGGCAGTGTCAACGGGCTGAACCAGCGGCTGGACACCGTGGGAGAAGGCCAAGCGGCATTTCAGACCACCGCCCGCGTCTATCGGCTCTGCGGCGCCGGCAAGAAGCTTCAGGTCAGCCCGGCCGGCGACATGGCCGAGGTGGTGAGCTTCCTCCTCCGGCAGCTTGCCCCCGGCCGGTAGCAGCGCCCGCCGTGCCACCGGCGGGGAACCAATGGCCGGCGTCTGGAGGAAATTGCCGCATCGTCGCCGTTGGCCGTGCGTTTAGAATAGGGTGGGCGGCCGAGGCGGCGCCCCGCACGAGAGAGGGTCATGAGCGCAGCGCGCCGATATCGGGGAATGGGACGAATCGTCACCCGACTGGATGCCGTGCGGCGGCGACACCTGCTCGTTCAGCTCGCCCTGGCGGCAACGGGCATGGTCACCCTCGTCCTGGCAACGCTGCTGATGCTGGGGACGGTGGGCTTCTGGAGGGGCCAGCCTCCCTCGGCGCTGCGCTGGGCGCTGCTGGTGATGACGCTGACGGTGTGGTTGGCGGGGGCGGTCTGGTTCGCCCTGGTGCCGCTGCGCCGCCGGCTGAACTACGCCCAGGCGGCCCGGCTGGTAGAGGAACAGCTCGGCGGCCTGAGAAACGGGCTCATCAACGCCCTCCAGTTGAGCACCGACCCGCACCAGGCTTCCCCGGCAATGGTGCAGAAGGCGATCGAGGAAACCATTCGCAGGTGTGCCCGCGCCCCGCTGTCGGAGGCGGTGAGGCTCGATGCGCTGAAGCGATGGTCGCTGGGGGCGGCGGTGGTGGCGGCCGCGGCTGTGGGCTTCGTGATCTTCTTCGGGCCGCAGCTCTCGCGCGGGCTGGCGGCGGTATTCCGCCCCGGCGCCTATGTGCCCACCGCCGGGACGGTGAAGCTGCTGTCCATCAAGCCGGGCGACACGACCATCTTCGCCGGCGAGAACCTCACCGTGGTGGCCAAGGTGCACAATCCTCAGCGGCGGCGACTGCGGGCGTGGGTCGAGATCGCCGGGCGGGACGACGGGCCGCCCGCGTCGGCCTCGGCCGACCGGAGCACCTTCTCCTGCGCACTGGGCAAAGTGGAGCAATCCTTCAAGTACGCCGTCCACGTCGGCGACTCTCGCTTCCCGGCCGAGAAGCCTTATTACACCGTCAGCGTGCTTCAGCGGGTGGAGGTGGAGGGCCTGGATCTGGCTTACAGTTATCCGGCCTACACCGGCCTGGCCGAGAAGGAGGTCCTCAACGCAGCCGGGCCCATTGAGGCACCGCTCGGCACGATGGTGCGGGTGAGGCTGCGGCTCTCGGCCCCGGTGCCGGGGGCGGTGCTGGAAACCCGCAGCGGGCGCAGGCTCAAGATGAGGCCCGACTCGGCCGGCAAGTCGTACGCGACGGTGCTGCACGTCACGTGCGAGGACGCCTACCGCGTGGTGCTGACCGACTCGGTGGGCCGGCGACTGCAACAGTTGCCGGACACATCCGCCGGGATCGTCTCCGGCGGCGGGGAGCTGGAGGGACTTTACCCCATCCGGCCCGTCCCGGACGCCGCGCCCAGGATCGAGTTCATTGAACCCAACCGCGACGTCTCCGTGCCCGTCGGCGGCAAGTTGCTGACCCGGTTGCGAGCGTCGGACGATTACGGCCTGGCGTCGGTGAAGTTCTTCCTTGGCCGGGAGCGCCAAGGCCAGAACAACCGGCCAACCCAAGCGGCCGACGCCCGCATGGTGCACAGCTTCGCCGAGGTCCGCGGCAAGCAGGCCGTGGAACTGACCTACACCGTTGACATCGGCAACGACTGCCGCGAGGGCGACGTGCTGGTGTATTACGCCGCAGCGACGGACGGACGCAACTTGGGCCGGCTGGGCGGGCCGCAGCGGGCCGAGTCGCCAATCTTCAAGATCCTCATCCAGGACGCGGCCAAGGTGGCCGCCGAGAGGGCCAAGCGCTACGAGCAGCTCCGGCGCAGGCTGCTGGCCATCCTGGAGGCACAGGAACGCCAGCGCGTCAACACGGAGATAGCGGCCAGGAAGCACAGCGACATGGTGCAGGTCCGCCGCACGGGCAGGCAGATCGTCGCCGGCCAGCAGGCCATAAAGACCGACATGCTGGACGTGGTGGACCACTTCCCCTTCACCCCGGAGATGCTCACCGTCCAGCAGGCGCTGGCCCTGCTGGCCAACAACGAGGCCGCCCTGGCCATCACCCAGGCCCGGGTGGTGGCCGGCCTGTCCGAGACGGCCGAGCGGACCAAGGCCTGTGCGGCGCTGGCCGGCACTCAGGAGAAGATCATCCAGTCGCTTCAGACGCTGCTGGCCATCCTGCCGTCATTGCAGCGCGAGGCGGCAGAGGCCAAGAAGCCCTCCGCCGGCGAGGACGTGCCGCCGGAAGCCAGGGAGAAACTCACTGCCCTGAAGACCCAACTGGAGCGGTTCATCGAGGAACAGCGCAAGATCATCGAGGCCTCGGAGCGCCTGACCAAGAAGGCCGTGGACGACTTCACTCCCGAGGACGAGAAGCTGCTCAAGGACCTCCAGCTCGCACAGGACAAGTGGGAGAAGTTCCTCAACGAGAAGTTCACCGACTTTTCCAAGCTGGCCCAGCAGGACTTCTCCAAGCCCTCGTTGCTGAAGGAGCTCATCTCCGTCAAGACCGACGTGACCATGGCCAAGGACGCCTTGAAGAAGAAGGCCACCGAGATCGCCACCGCCATCGAGGACAACGGCATCGAGAACGCCAAGACCCTCACCGCCAACATCGAGAAGTGGCTGCCCGACGAGCCCGACCGCATCAAGTGGAACAT
>MVCS01000138.1 GCA_002049885.1 Planctomycetales bacterium 4484_123
GCACCTGCACAGGCTGCTGGTCGGCGTGACGGTCATGACCGTGCCGCTGATGATCGGCCCGGGCGAACTGATCGGCCTGGCCGTCCTCTACCGCAAGGGCGAGCAGCCCTTCACCGAGGACGATGTGCGCATGGCCGAGCTCGTCGGTCCGGCCACGGCCGCCGCCGTGCGAAATACCTGAGCGCCCAGGCTGCCGTTCCCAAGGCAAAAGGGCAGGGGCCTGTGCGCTGGCCGGGGGCTTGCCCATCGGTGCCGTTGGGGCCGACCTGGACTTCTTCCGAAAGGCCTGGTGCAAAGGGGCGTGCTGCCACTTCACTGCCAGTGGCAGGTCGAGCAGTTTGTCCGTGGATTCCGGGTGTTTCACATACACGTCGGGGCGAGTGTGAGTGACGTAATGCAGTTTGAGCTTCTGGCATTCCCGGTCCATCTCCGCCCGCCCGAAGCCGCGATCGGCCAGGATGACCACCTGGGTGGACCGAGGCACCATGGTCCGCAGCAACCGCAGCAGCCCGTACTCCGGGTTGTTCTGGGAACGGAAGAGCTCTTGGTGCCGGTACACCGCCCGCAGCAGCGGCAAGGCCCGGCCCCGAAGCCTGGCCGCCAGCACCAGGCAACGCATGCAACGAACGTCCACCCAGTCCAGGCTCACCAGCAGCCGCTTGTGAGGCCGGGGTCGGCCATTGCACCGGGCCTCGCATGGCCTCGGCCGGCTCAATACGGGCATTGCTCACAAAGCGGTCCACCCGTTTGATGCAACGCTTGGCAGCAACGTCGCTTTGGGCTGAGAGACACCGGTCCAACTGCGCCAATGAACTCCGCCCCACGCCCAGGGCCGCCGCCACCGGTTCCGTTCGAGGTTTGAGGCTTGAGAGAGCCGAAGATATCCTGCACAGACCCAAACGGTCCAGGCGGCCGTTCCCATGCGAGGCTGTCGGTCCTTCGTTTCCAGGGTTGTTCCCTGGAGCGTGCTCCGTTTGTTACTCAACGCATTCATCGGGAAGGAGCTGCCTCGCCCTTCAGAAACTGGGGATAGGTCGGCGGTTTTGGCTCTTGACAGAAACGCCGAGGGCGGGTATAAAGATTGCAGATGCTTAGCTCATTTGATGCGTCCCGGTTCAATTTACCTGGGAGTGTATCTAGAGCTGTATTCGCCTTGACGTGAGGGTTGTTGCACGGAGGTTTGTGCCGCTCAGACGCTCGGCAGCAGAAACATATTTGTTGCGGTGCTGATTGAGCAGGCTGCTCTCCTGTCTCATCGGCTTGGAGTTGCTGAACAAGTGGCTTTTGGCTCTGGCTCTTTGGCTCAGGGCCCCTCGATTGATGAAAGGGGCGAGCAATGAACACGAAGCTCTGGCTTGGCTCGGCGCTTGTGGCGCTGTCCCTGTTGGCGGCTTCCCGGCCAGCGAAAGGGGACCTAATCTACCTTGATGATCGCAATTCCCATGCTCAGTTCGACTTGGGTTCCCAGAGCGGCCTGATGCAATGGACCGTGGACGGGGTAAGCCATCTGGCCCAGCAGTGGTTCTGGTACCGCATAGGCAGTACGGGACCGGAGCAGTCGATCGACACGCTGGGAACGCCGCTGTACAGGACCTCCGACGGCGACCTGGACGCCGGGGACGAACGGCTGGTCGTTCGCTACACCGGTGGCCAGTTCACCATCACATTGGACTTCGTCCTGACCGGCGGGCCGGTCGGCGGCGGGGCTTCGGACATGGCCGAGGCAATCAGCATCCACAACACCGGTACCGGGCCACTGGAGTTCCACTTCTTCCAGTACGTGGACTTCGACCTCAACGGCGACGCGCCCGACGATTCGGTGGCGATCCTCAACGGCAATACCGCCGTCCAGGCCGACGGGACAGCGGCGCTGGCCGAGACGGTGGTGACCTGGAAGCCCTCGCATTTCGAAGCCGCCCTGCACGGGGATATCCTCGGCAGGCTGAACGACAACGATGCCGATGACCTCAACGACGTCGCCAGCGTCGGCCGGCGTGAGAACCATACCTGGGCCTTCCAGTGGGATTTCACCCTCAACGAGGGCGAGACCTACATCATCAGCAAGGACAAGAATCTCATCCCCGAGCCGTCCTCGCTGGTGGTGCTGGGCGTGGGCGGGCTGCTGGTGGGCCTTCGTCGGGGCCGGCGCCGGCGTGCGGCCTAGGCGGTCGGTGTGATCCCAAGTATCGAGCGCCACTGGGGCGCGTTCGCTTCCTGGACAGGTCGTTCACGACTTTGATGACGCAAGACCCATGAGGAGGAGACGAATGTTGGTAATCGACGCATCTCGGTCAGGGCTCGTGCTTATGGGGGCCGTGGCGCTGGCTGTCGTCTGCGTGGCCTTGCCCGCGTCGTCCCTGGCTGTCCCCATTACCCTCTCGGACGTCAACTCGCAGCTCGTCATCGACCCGACTTCGCCTGCCGGCATGAACAGTTGGGTGGTGGACGGGGTGAATCACCTCACCCAGCAGTGGTTCTGGTACCGCGCCGGGCCGATGGGCATGGAAGAGTCAGTCTCGACGCTCCAGTTGGTCAGCGCCGTGCTCAGCGACGGCGACCTGGACCCCGGCCATGAGCGGCTGGCGGTGACCTACGCCGGTCTCGGCTTTACCCTCCAGTTGGACTTGACGCTCACCGGCGGGGCTGTGGGCAGCGGGGCATCGGACCTGCTCGAGGTCATCTCCTTCCAGAAGACCGGCCAGGAAGACTTGGAGTTCCATTTCTTCCAGTACGCCGACTTCGACCTGAACGGTGATGCTCTGGACGATTCGGTCGCCATAACCGGCGGGAACACGGCCCAGCAGAGCGACGGCAGCGTGATCTCCGAGAGCGTGGTGACCGGGCCCCCCGACCACCACCAGGTGGATGTCTTCAGCAACATCCTGGACGCCCTGAACGATTCCGACGTGGACGACCTCAACGACGCCTCCGGGCCGGTCCGGGACGACAACCTCACCTGGGCCTTTCAGTGGGACTTCACGCTTGGCGACGACGGGGTCATCATCAGCAAGAACAAGAACCTGGTGCCCGAGCCGGGCGCCTTGACGGTGCTCGTGGCGGGGACCCTGCTGACGCTGCTGCGGCGGAAGCGCAAGTAGGGTCCTGAACGGCAGCGATGGTCTGGCCGCCGGTGGCGGCGCCGGGATAATACTCAGGGGGCAGGGGCCACAATCTCTGTGGCTCCTGCCCCTCTTCGTTCTGTTCGCGCCGGCCCCGCTGCGCCGCCGGCGGTCACCTGCGGCCGGCGCCTGCGCGTCTGGCATGCCGCCTTCCTAGGTGCCCATGTGCGAGGAGGCCAGGTATTGCCGCTGCTGGGCGGTTAGGCGGTCGATGCGCACGCCCATGGCCTTGAGTTTCAGCCGGGCCACCCACTGGTCTATCTCCGGCCGGACGCGATGGACCTTCACGGCCAGCTTGCCGGCGTTCTTGACGGCATACTCGGCCGAGAGCGCCTGCACGGCGAACGACATGTCCATCACCGAGGCCGGGTGCCCCTCGGCACAAGCCAGGTTGACCAATCGGCCATGGGCAAGGACGTACAGTCGCTTGCCTCCGGGCAGCACGTACTCGTCCACGCCCTTGCGGACCTGGCGGTTGAGCTTCCGTGCCAGCTTGGCCAGGCCGGGCAGGTTCAGTTCCACATTGAAGTGTCCGGAGTTGGCGAGGATGGCGCCGTCCTTCATCTTCCTGAAATGGGGCACGTCGATGACGTTGGTGTTGCCGGTGACGGTGATGAACAGGTCGCCCACGGCGGCCGCCTCGGCGATGGGCATGACCAGGAAGCCGTCCATGACGGCCTGGAGGGCGCGCACGGGCTGGACTTCGCAGATGATGACGTTGGCGCCTGCTCCGCGGGCTCGGGTGGCCACGCCCCGCCCGCACCAGCCGTAGCCGCAAACCACCACGCGCTTGCCGGCCAGCAGGAAGTCGGTGGCGCGGATGATGCCGTCGATGGTGCTCTGGCCCGTGCCGTAGCGGTTGTCGAAGAGGTGCTTGGTGTCGGCATCGTTGACGGCGATGATGGGGATCTTCAGCTCGCCGTTGGCCTCCATCGCCCGCAGGCGGATCATCCCGGTGGTGGTCTCCTCCATGGAGGCGATGACGCTGCTGGCATGGCGGCGCATGTTGGTGTGCAGGGCGTTGACCAGGTCGGCACCATCGTCGATGGTGACGGAGGGCTCGTGTCGGCAGGCCGCGGCGATGTGCTGATAGTAGGTCCGGCGATTCTCGCCACGCACCGCGTACACGCGGATGCGGTAGTGCTTGACCAGTGCGGCGGCCACGTCGTCCTGCGTGCTCAGCGGGTTGGACGCGCACAAGACCAGCTCCGCCCCGCCGGCCCTCAGGGTGCGGGCCAGGTTGGCGGTCTCGGCGGTGATGTGCAGGCAGGCGCTTATACGATGGCCTCGCAGTGGCCTTTCCTTGGCGAAGCGCTGGCGGATCAGCGCCAGCACCGGCATGTCGCGGTCCGCCCACTGGACCCGCCGCCGGCCTTCCGCGGCCAGCGAGAGGTCCTTCACGTGGTAGTCTTCAGTCCTGGGCATCTACGTCTCCTCAAGAGCCCGGCTCGCGCCGTTCGTCAAAGCTTCATCTGTTCCTCTACAGCGTTGCCGCACGAAGCGTCGTGCGGATTGTCGGCTGCTGCATTGGACCGGCGGGGAGCTTCTCAGCGAGACCGCCGGGTCCTGGCTGGCCTCTCACAGCCAGAAGCTGCTGCGCAGCTCGTCGCCCTCGCGGGTGGCGAGGATGAAGCGCTCCACCTTGCGGATGTCCTTCACCCCGGGCGCCGACTCCACCCCGCTGGAGACGTCCACGGCCCAGGGCTGCACCAGGTCGATGGCCTTGGAAACATTGTCGGCATCCAGGCCGCCGGCCAGTATCAGCGGCGGCAGGGCCGCGGTCTTGCCGGCCGCGTGCGCATCGGCGACCCATTCCCAGTTGAACTGCTTGCCGGTGCCCCCTCGCGCCTCGGGCTCATAGGCGTCCAGCAGCACGGCCGCCAACCGGCGATGCATCCGCACCCCGTCCAGCCAGGCATAGACCTCCTCGAACCAGTCCGGGCCGCGCACCCGGAGGGTCGGCGTCCACGAACACTCCCACAGCCGTCACCAGGGGCGGCAGCACGTCGGTGATTGCCCGGGCCTGTTCCGGTGAGACCCAGCGCGGCGAGGAGGCGAAGACCAGCCCGATGGCGTCGGCACCCATCTGTGCGATTTTCAGGGCCTGCACGGGTTCCCGCAGCCCGCATATCTTCACCCGCACTCGCTGCATGGGGCTTACTATACTCCTCGGCCGGGGCCGTGCCAACACCGCGCGCTGCTGAGGGGGTGCGGCAAAAACCTCTTGCCCGGCCAGGGGCTTTGTGTAGAAGGGACATTCGTGGTTGCTGCCCCCATTTTGGTTTGAGGAGCAGTCTATGTGCGCCGAGAAGGATGGTGCCGGCCGGCTCGAAGCCGAACCGGCCGGGCTGCGGGGCGTCAAGACCATCGTGGCCGTGGGGGCGGGCAAGGGGGGCGTGGGCAAGAGCACCATTGCGG
>MVCS01000012.1 GCA_002049885.1 Planctomycetales bacterium 4484_123
GAGGCCGGGACCGAGCTGTTGGGAGAACTGCTGGAACTCAGCCGGATAAAGACCCGACCACAAAAGCGGCAGATGGTGGACTTCCAGGAGCTGCTGGAAGACTTGAAGGGCGCCTTCGAATATGAGCTGAAGCAGAAGAACATCACCCTGACCGTCCACAGCCCCATGCCCCGCCTGTACGTCGAACACAGCCGCATGCGCCAGCTCTTCCAGAACCTAATCGACAACGCCATCAAGTACATGGCTCGGCGCGACGACGGACGGATCGACGTCGGCTACCGGCGCGCCGAGGACATGCACGTCTTCAGCGTGGCCGACAACGGCCCCGGCGTGGCAGCTGAGGACCAGCAGCGGATCTTCCACGTCTTTCGCCGGGGAAGCGGCGAGGCCAGCGGCGAGGTGCAAGGCAAGGGCGTGGGCCTGGCACTGGTGCGGACAATCGCCCAAAACTACGACGGCTGGGCCTGGGTGGAATCCCGACCCGGGCACGGGGCGACCTTTCTTGTCGCCCTCTCGGCCGAGAAGACCCAGCCACCCCAGGAGAGGGCAGATCATGGATCAGACCGTCACCAACCCCAAGGCGCAGTCGTGCCTGAAGGTGCTGCTAGTCGAGGATGACCCCGACTGCCGGGAACTCGTCCGGTACGGCCTGTCGGTCAGCGGGATCCGGTGCGAACTGTACGAGGCCGAGACCGCTACCGACGCACTGGACTTCCTCCACCGGCGAGGCCGACGGGCGGGCGCACCCCGGCCAGACCTGATCTTCCTTGACCTGAAACTCCCCGGGATGTCCGGCCAGGAGGTCCTCAAGATCGTCAAGGCCTCCCCTGAATTGGCCTCAGTGCCTGTGGTGATACTGACTGGCTGCGAGGGCCAGAAGTACCGCGCCGAGGCGGTACGCAACGGGGCCAACGGCTTCATCGTCAAGCCCCTCAACCCCGAGGCCTTCGCCCGGGCCGTGGGAGAAGCCACACGCATCTGGGGTGCTCTGGCAGTCTGAGCCGCCCCGTCGTCAGCCAGCATCCGTTCACCGGCCCGAAGTGAGGCAGACATGTGCGAGCAGCAAGACAGCAAGCCTTCCTCCTCTTCCTCCCCGGCCTGGGATGAGCCGGTCATCCCCAGGACTCTGGTCGTGGAGGACGACCCCGACCAGCGCGAGCTTATCTGCGATGCGATGCTGATGTACTTCCAGGACCGCCCCGGCTCCAAGGTCGTGGGCGTGGCCACCGGCAGCGAGTGCCTGGCGCAGGACCTCAACGGCTTCGACGCCATCCTGCTGGACTACCAGCTCCCGGACGTCTCCGGCCTGGACCTGCTGAACCAGATCCTCGCCGTCCGCGACATTCCCGTCATCTTCGTTACCGGCAACAACTCCTCCGCCACCGCGGCCGAGGCCATCCGTCGCGGGGCCCAGGACTATGTCGTCAAGCTCGGAGACTACCTCTTCGCCCTGCCTGTGGTGGTGGAAAAGAACATCCGCCAGTACCGACTGAAGCGGGAGAACGCCCGCCTCCAGGCTGAACTGCGGGCCTCCGTCGAGCAGATTCGCATAAAAAACGCCCAACTGGAGGAGTCCCTCCGCCGGCTCCAGGAGATGGCCGACACCGACCACCTCACCGCCCTGGCCAACCGCCGGGCCTTCTCCGAAACCCTCGACCGCTACTTCCACGAGGCCACCCGGTACGATTTCGACCTCAGTTGCGCCATGTGCGACCTGGACGACTACAAGCCCCTCAACGATTCCCTGGGCCACCTGGTCGGCGACAAGATCCTGGTGGCGGCGGCCGACGTCATCCGCTCCACCCTGCGCAGCAGCGACACCGCCGCCCGCTACGGCGGCGACGAATTCGTACTGCTGCTGCCCCACACTCCCATCGAGATGGCCATAAACGTCGCCGAGCGCATCCGCCGTCAACTGACCGCCGCCACCCAGGCGCACACCAAATGCGCCAAGGGGGTGACCATCTCCATCGGCATCTCCTCGCTGATGTGCGACAGGCCGTCCTCGGCCGACGCTTTGGTCTCCATGGCGGACCGCGCCCTGTACGTGGCCAAGGACCGCGGCAAGAACTGCATCGTCACCTTCGGCGAAATCGGCGCCGTTTCTCAGTCGCACTGCCCCTGAGAGACGTCACCAGACTCCAGCGCCTCTCAGTCCGACGGCGTCGCCGGACGCCGCCGGTCGGCCTTCCCCAAACCCGCGGGGACATCAGAAAAACCCACGGGCAGCGCCCCGCGGGTGCTGTCACGAAAAACCCGGCGGGGTCTCGCTGATGTCCCTCCGGAACTGCCGATCCGCCTTCCAATTCTCCCTGGCGGGGCGTACCATCTGGCCGCGATGAAACAGGCGGTCTTGGCAGCGCCGGGGCGATTTGAGCTTCGAAAGGCTCCTGTACCTTCACCCGGCCCGGGGGAGGCCCTCGTCCGAGTCCGGGCCGTGGGGGTCTGCGGTTCCGACCTGCACATGTTCAAGGAGGGCTGCATCGGCGGGATTACCATCGAGCAGGCCGGCGGCCCGTTCGTGCCCGGGCACGAGTGCGTGGGCACGGTGGAAGCCGTTGGGCCAGAGGCGGACCCGGCCCTGGTAGGCCGGCGGGTCTTCGTCGAGCCGGCCATCAACTGCGGCCGCTGCCGGTGGTGCCTGGCCGGCGTGCCGAACGTCTGCCCGCACCACGAGTTCCTCGGCCTGCCGCCGCGGGGCGGATGCCTCAGCGAATACATCGTGCATCCCGCCCGTCTGTGCGAGCCGCTGGACGATCACATCGACGACGACGCCGGCGTTCTCTTGGAGCCGCTGGCAATCGCAGTGCACTCACTCGACCGGCTGGGCGTCGCCGGCGGTCTGCCCGCCGTGATACTGGGGGTCGGGCCCATCGGTCTGACACATTTGATGTTGCTGGCCCACAGCGGCCTGGGGCCGATAATCGTCACCGACCTGCTGGACTACCGCTTGGAACTGGCCCGAGACCTCGGGGCCGACCACGCGTTCAACCCGCGCCGGGATGATGTGATCGCCGCGGTGCGGGAACTGACCGGCGGACATGGGGCGGAGTTCGTCTTCGAGTGCGCCGGTTGTGAGGAGACATTCGAGCAGATGGTCGAGCTGGCCGCACCGGCCGGGCGGGTGGCCGTGGTGGGCATACCGGCTGAGGACCGCCTGGCCTTCAAGCACTCCACCGCCCGGCGGAAGGGGCTGGACGTGCTGATGGTCCGCCGGGCCAACCGCACCTTTCACCGGGCGGCGGCCTGGGCCCGTCAGGCGAACTTGCCTCTGGCCAAACTGGTGACGCACCACTTCCCCCTGGAGCAGACCCAGCGGGCCTACGAGACGGCCGCCGGATATGCCGACGGGGTCGTCAAGGCCATCATCAGGCCTTGAGCCTCGCCCCCTGCGCAGGCACGCATTCACCGGCGCGGAGTCGCAGCGACTGTGCGGGAAATGAAGAACGGACCACCACCTGCCCCACCTCAATCGCACTTGACGTCAAAGGAGCCCAGAACGTGCCCGTAGCCACAAGGTGGTTGGTGCTGATGGCCACGATCCTCGCCTGGACCGCAGGAGCCGGCCTGGCCCGGGCCGACGGAGGGCCCATCTTCTTCACCAAGGGGATAATGGTGAATGTCAAGCCCGAGGACAAGCCGGCCAGCGGGCGGGTAATCAAGAAGATGGAGTTGATCGCCTGTCCTGGCGAGTTTGAACCGTTCTCACTGGCCATCCACGGCACGGCCGATGGAGGCTGGATGTTCGAGGTATCCGACCTCAAGGCCACCGACGCGCGAGCCAGCATCCCTGCCTCGGCCGTCGAGACTGCCCTGGTGTGGTGGCAGAAGACCGAGGGCCACCTGGGCAAGGGCGCGCGGGTGACGGACTTCGTGCTCGACCCGGCCGGCCGGGGCGTGGCCGTGACAAAGGGCAAGACCTCGTGGGTCTGGCTGACGGTGCACGTGCCCGGCGAGGCCAAGCCCGGACTTTACCAAGGCACCTTCACTCTGAAGGGCGAAAAGGGCCAACGGGTAAGCCTGCCGCTGGAGGTAGAGGTCCTGCCGGTGAAGCTCGGGCGCGTCCCGGGCGTGCAGTTCTGCCTGCTGTACCCGGCGGCCTTCGGCCAATACCACAATGCCGCCACCAGGGCCAAGCGCCGGCCAGCAGCACGAAAGCTGTACTTGCAGTTGAAGAACCACGGAATGACCTGCATCGCCCCGAAGGGTTCGGACTGGCCGTACAAGCCCGGACACTTCGAGGGCCTTGCCGCCTGCGTGGAGCTGGCCAAGGAGGTCGGCCTGACCGGCCCGGTCATCTGGTACATGTCGGCCATGGTCAATGCCGTCAAGGGCGGCGAACACTTCAAGCACTACGACGGCAAGTGCGACAACTGGAACGAGCAGCGTGACCTGGCCAACCTCAAGGAGATCGTCCAGGCCGTGCAGAAACTGGCCAGGGAGAAGAACTGGCCCGAGATCGTCTTCGCCACCATCGACGAGCCTGGCACTCAGACGGAGAACCTCAGGATCCGCAGGCTCCGGCTGGGCACCATCACACCCAAGACGCTGAAGGTCGTACACGAATTGGGAGCCCGCGCCTGTGCCACCATCAGCGAGCCGGTGGACAACAAGCACAACCGCTGGCGGGTAAGGGAACCCGACGAGCTGCGCAAGCTGTGGGACCTCTCCCGGCCCTATTGCGACATCCGCATCTACGCCTATGGCAGCCCCCAGGGCAAGACCAACCTCCGGGCGGAAAAGGCCGACTGCGAAAAACGCGGCCACGAGATGTGGTTCTACCACAACCCCGCCATCATGCGCCGAGACCGCTACTGCGCCCGGCTGTACTTCGGCCTGTGGGGCTGGAAGGTCGGAGCGCAAGGGCTGAGCGCCTGGACCTATCCCGGCGGCAGGACCGTCCAGTTCGAGCTGGTCCGTGAGGGCATCGACGACTTGAAGTATCTCGCAACCATCGAGCGGCTGCTGAAAGAGAAGCGTGGCTCCGAACAGGCCCGCAAGGCCGCAGAAGCATTCCTGGCTCGACTCAAGGCCGCCATCAAACTCAACGCAGACGGCTACATCGAGGACTGGGCCAAGACCGCCGCCGCCGTCACCGCCGCAGCCGGCCAGTCGGCACAGGCCAAGAACCCCGACTTCGCCGCGCTGAAACGCCGGATGGCCGACGTGGTCAAGTCGCTCCTGAAATGAGACCGGAGAAAGTTGCCCATGAAAAAGGTCCCTCGGGCGCTGAGGTTGGTTGGCTGCCTGTGCTGCACCGCCTTGGTCGCCGGGCCGAGGGTCGCCCCGGCCGACGAGATGGTCATTTTCGACCACAAGGCCGAGCTGCCGCCCGACGGCCGGGAATTCAACCACGCCTGCCCCGGCTACCGCCCCGCCGACGGGCAGGGAGGCCGGGGCATCAGTGGCGGCGGGGCGGTGGTGGAAGGTGAACTGCGTCCCTCCTCGGACACGCCCACGCACCTGGCGCTGTACCGGGCGTTCGAGGCCATCGGCGGAGTGGCCCATACCCACAGCCTGTACGCCACGGCGTGGGCCCAGGCCCAGCGCGACATCCCTCCCCTGGGCACGACCCACGCCGACCACTTCGCCGGGGCCATCCCGTGCACCCGGCCCCTGAAGGCCGGGGAGATCGCCGCCGAGTACGAGGCCAACACCGGCAAGGTCATCGTCGAACGATTGGCCGGGTGCAACCCGCTGCACTTCCCGGCGGCCCTGGTGGCCTGCCACCGGCCTTTCGCCTGGGGCCTCTCGCCCGAACATGCGGTGGAGAATGCCGCCGCGGTCGAACGGATTGCGCGCCTGGCTTCCGAGACCATCCGCGTGGAGCCCTACCCCCGGGCGATTCATCCAGCCCTGCTGAAGAAACACTTCCTGCGCAAGCACGGCCCGAACAGTTACTACGGCCAAGACGGGCAAACCAAGAGCTGACGGCCGCGCAGCGGACCGCCAAGGTCACAGCCCCCTTCAACCCGCACGGCTTGAGGCCGGGTCCCGCCGGCACCGCTCGGCAAGGGCTTCCAGCAGAGACGACCAGGCAGCCCTGGGCAGAGAGACCCCCTCGGCCTCGGCCTTGGCGGAAATGCTGGTGGTGGTCCGGGCCACCTGCCGGTACGCCGCGGCCGTCTTGGCGAAAATATCCGGGCTGCCGGGCAGATGCCCGACGTAGTAGCCGCCGAGGAAAATGGCTGTGAGCAAGATGAGACGCACAACACGCCGCATGTCAGTCCAATGCCTCCGTTGACCTCAGAGGTCCCCTCCGGCAGAGACCGCCTATCCCCGCCCGCCAACGGCAATCTAACATATGTCCGGAGCGAATGCAAATCCCCCCGGCGGCGACAGCGTCAGGAACCGCAGGCAGGCCCGGCCGGCAGCTCAGCCCGCCCCCTCCAGAGCGAGCATGCGCTGCTTGAGGACCACGCCCCCCGGCGCAGAGAACCCTCCAAGCCCCCCGCCGGCGTAGGTCACGCGGTGGCAGGGCACCACCAGCGGCAACGGGTTCCTGCCCAAGGCAGCGGCCACGGCCCGGGCGGCGTCAGGGTTGCCCGCGGCAGCCGCCACCCAGGAATAGCTCCGCCGCTGGCCGTAAGGAATGCGCCGGCAGGCCCGCAGCACCCGCCCCGTGAAACGCTTCTCCGGCGGCAGGACACAGGGGACCTCATCGAAGCTCACCTCCCGCCCGTTGAAGTACTCCTGCGAGAGGGCCACGAGCCGCTCGAACGGAGCGGGGTCCTCAACGGCATCGGGGTGTTCAAAGGCCAGCAGGGCCCGCAGGTCGTCGACCTGGTAGTGCGGCAGCACCACGCGAACCATCCCCCCCGGCCCGGCTACCGCACCCATGGGCCCCCAGGCGGTGGGCCAGACGGCGTAACTTTGCGGGAGGCTCCGGGTAGGCATGCGGGAATCATAGCCGCTCCGCACGCGGGCCTGCAATACCCCCCGGGGCACTTCACGCCACGCTGCTGCGGTGGCTCTCGGCGTAGCGCTGAAACTGGATCACCGCCCTGCCGATGCGGCGCAGGACGTTCTGACCCCTCCGGGATTCGTTCAATCCCAGGAACTGGAAACCCTGAAGTCTCACCCCTCCCTCGTCCAGGACCTGCTGGCGGAACTGGGCGTCGCACACCAGGGGCTCGTAGTCCTGGCCCAGGTCTATGCGGACGCCCACCAGGTCACCCACCTCCAGCTCCGGCGCCCCGCGAGTCATCAACCGTACCTGGAACCCACCGGCGGAGATGTTCGTCAGCCAGCCCTCCCAGGTCAGCGGCGGCTCCCGGCCGGACTCCAGCACCGCCAGACCCCCGTGCCAGAAGGTGGCCAGCACCGAGCGGTTGCGGGGGACCTGCACGCGCTGGTAGGCGCGGCGCTGGACCCGCTGCATGCGCTGCGGGACGCTTGTCCGCAGGGCCTGGACCTGCTGGCCGTCGGGCAGGCCGAACTGCCCCACGGCCTCCACCACCGCGTTGAGAATGTGCTTGTGATGCTTGAGCTTGAACGACAGCCCCACCTCCATGCCCTCCCGGATCTGCGGGCCTGGAGGCGACTGACACTGCGGATGCGCCACCCACAACCCCCGCTCGTCCTTGCTGAGGATCCGCGTCCGCAGCGTGTGCCATCGCCCCTCCTGCCGGCAGGTCAGGGTCACCGGGGTCTGGCGGGCAATGGCCTCGGCCAGGCACTCGGCCATCTGGTTCTTTCCCAACCTCTGCACGATGGGCATGCCAACTCCTCCCTGCTGCCTGCGCCGAGGCGGCGGACTGCTCAGGACCATGAATGTTTTCGGCACGGTGAAGGGCGAACTTGACCAAGCCGCGAGCCAAGAGCCGTCACGGCGGGGGGAGGCCGACCGCCAGACGGGCCGGCGGGAAGGCGGACCTAGCCGTCGGTCTCGGCCATCTCCGCCGCCATTTGCTCGGCCTGTGGAAGCTTCGGGCCGGTCACGGCCACGAACAGCCCGGGCAGGGAGCAGGCCATGGGGAAAAGCCGGGCCACCAGGGCCACCGCCAGGACCTCAGATTCAGTCACCACCGGCGATTTCAGAAACATCACGAAGCACGCCTCGGTGAGCCCCACCGAGCCAGGACTGATGGGCACGGCCGCGATGATGAATATCAACGGCACGTAGAGGTAGTATTGGTACCAGGGAATCTGCGGCGCCAGTGTCAGCCCGGCGACCATGATGGCGGTGATGAAGATGGTCTGCCCGCAGAAGGTCATGCCCAGGGCCGTGACCAGGGCGCCGCTGCGGCGGCGGTACAGGCTGACCGCCTGGGCCGCCACCGTCAGGTGGCGCTGCATCGGCAGCCGGGCCGCCAGCCGGTCCAGCCGCAGGACTCGACGAAACCGCGCGCTGAACAGCACCGTCAGGCCAAACGCCATCACCCCGATCACGACCGCCACCACCGTCGCCGGCAGCGCCAGCCGGTCCGTCCCCGCGCCCACGGCCACCATGACCGCCATCAGCGCCGCCGGCAGGATCGCGAACTGCACCAGCCCAACCGCCCTGTCCACGAAGATGCTCACCAGGGCCGCCGCCTTGCGCTCCGTGTGCTTGAAGACGTAGTAGGCCTTCACCAAGTCGCCGCTGACCATGCCCGGCACGACGTAGTTGAAGACCGTCCCCAGGAAGGTCAGCCGAACCGCCTCCCACAGCCGCAGGCGAATGTGCAGCACTCGCAGCAGGTACCACCAGCGGAAGGCCATGATGAAGACCGTCGCCGCGAAGCCGACGAACGAGCCCGCCAGCAGGTAGGGATTGGCCGAGGTGATGGTGCTGCGCAGGCCGCGGCTGAGCTGCTTCACCCCGTCGATGGTGACCGTGTAGTCGGACCAGTGCACCTTGCGGAACACCAGCCACAACAGTCCCGCGGCCACCAGCAACTTCGCCAGAAACACCAGCGTCTTGCGGACGTTCCTTCTCATGGACGCGGGCCGATGGCGGCCGAGATGCCCTTACAGGCCGCCGTGCAAGGCCGCCGGCTGGGCCGGCTCGCCGGGCGGCGGGAAGGTCGCTCTGCCGGGCTCAAAGCTTCTCCTGTTCCTTCGGTTCATCCTCGGGGCTTGGCGGAGGCCCCGGCAACGGCGGCGGCGGCCGCATCTCCAAGTCAACCACGGCCGTCCAGGCCACCTTGTCTCCCAGCCGCTGGCGATACCTCGTCAGCAATGGAAAGACCATCAGGATGAAGAAGAACAGCTCCACGATCCTGAATACGTTCCGCAGTGCCACCTCTCGCAGGGAAGGCTTCCTGCCGCCGTTGCCCACCACCCGCATGCGCATCAACATCTTCCCGACAGTAGCCCCGAAAAGGTGTTCCATCACCGTGCCGTAGAGCGTAAAGGCCACGAAGAAGCCCAGCACAGCGTACACGTGCCGGACGTCCGGGGGACCCTCCTTCATCGACCGCAGCAGCTCTTCCGTCTCGGGCTGTCCGGCCACCAGGTACGCCGCGAACGAGAACGGCAGCGTATCCAGCATGAACGCGGCCAGACGCCTGCCCAGCCGGGCCGGCATCAGCTCCTCCGGCAGCGAAAAACCCATCATCGCCACGCCCGGCCGACCGGGCCAGAAGACCAGTGCCGCCAGCACGATCAGCACCCCCGTCAGGAAGTACTCCTTGGCCTTGCTGGCCATGTCCGAAACGCCGGCCTGTGAGAGCACGTCCTCCGGCGGGCCCATGCGCTGCCCGCTGGGGCTGAACTCCGCGAAGAGCCACTTGCTCCCCTCCAGCCAGGCAAGGCCTATCCCCGCCGAGGTGGGGGCCACCAGCGGCGGGGAATCCGCCGCCCAGCTCAGACGCTCCGAGCCCACGCGCAACACCTGAAGCCGCCCCCACCGCCGGCCCACGAGCCGCACCATGGCTACCTGGCCGCGGGCCGGCAGATTGAACAGCACCAGGAAGAGCTGGCCCTTGACGGCCAGCAGACCCAGCGGCGTCCCGCCGGTCAACTCACCGGTCAGCGGCACCGGCGGGCGCGACTCGCCGCCCTCGAACACCATCAGCTTCTCCGCCCCGCTCAGCAGTACATAGAGCCCCTCGCCCCGCCTTACCAGCCATCCGCCGACGGGCCTGCGACCCGAATCGGCCGGCCAGGCCATCAACTGCTCCCACCTGCTGCCGGAGTATCGCAGCACGACCAACTCGCCGTCCCTCCCGGCCGCCGGAGCGGTCGACGCCGGCCCGCTGGCAGGGCGGCTAGCCGCCGGGGAGGTCGTCCGCCGCGGACCCGCCGGCCGGTAGGCCAACACCAGTGTGGCAACGCCCTTCTCAGATGCGGCCGCCGCCGCCAGCAGCTTCGTGCCCGGCGGCCAGAGCGACTCGGGCACCTTGCTGCCTCGCTGCTCCCCGCCCGTGGTGTCGTACCGAACCGAGGAACCATCGGCGAAGAAGACCACCGCTGCGTGGCGGACGGCGGTGGCGCCGGCCGGTTGGCCACGGGCCTCCACCGGCAGCTTGCGCCAAGGCGGCGTGCCGGGGCGAACGGCCAGGTGATAGTAGCCCTCCTCAGTGGTAATCAGCCACACGCCGCCCTTGCTGCCGACCAAGTGGGCACTGCCGGCGGCACCGGCGCCGGCAACGCCGGCAGCCAGCAGCCAGCCCAGCACCACCAGTCCTGAGGCGACGCGGCATCTCACGGCTTGGACCGTCCTTCTTTCGGGCCCGCCGGCAGGCCCGCATCCACCTGCACCGGCTCGATGCCCGGCGGCAGGTGCGAACGGAACCCCAGAAAGGCCTTCATGAACCTCCTGCGAGTGGACATACCCGAAAGCCTCATGTGCAGCTCGGCAGCGGGCTGAACGCCCTCGATCGCCGGCCAGCGGACGTGGTAGTCGGTGGGCATCACGGGGGCGGCCTCGGGCGGACCGTCCCACTCGATAGGCTGGTAGTCTCCTACGTCGGCGAGCACCCGGCAGCGCCCCGACGGGTCGAACAGCCGGATGTGGTACGGACGCCGCGGGAGACGATCGTCCCAGCGGAAATACACCTCGCGCCAGATCTTCAACCTGCCGGTGATAGGTTGCGCTCTGATGTACCGCACCACATAGGCGCAGGGATTCTTGCGGAGCGTCATCACCACCGCGGGCAGCTTGCCAGGCTCAGCCGGCAGCGACGTCAGACCGAGCACTTCAACCAACTGAAGCGGGTCGATGGGCACGCCGCGGACGCCGGGGGCCCCGGCCAGCTCCGTCCGACCGAACCACGCCTGGCCCGTCCTGCCCAGGTGATACCACACGTAGTACACCCCGTTGACCGCATCTATCCCCACGCGAAACAGCTCGGTCAGCTCCCTGCCGACCAACACGAAGCCGGGCGGGCCGGTGGCCTCCTTCCACAGCCGGAGCTGCGCATTGTACGGCGCCAGTGGCGAGGTCGAACCCCACGTGAACGACCGGCCCTGCTCGTCCTTCAGCGTCAACCGGACCCGCGCGTTGGCCCACAGCCGATGCACCTTGGCGGCGTTGGCGTTGTACTCGGCGGCGAGCGTCTCCAGCGCCACGGCTCTCGCGGGGCAGGTGCGGCAACCACTCCACAGCCCCACTGCCGATAACGCCAGCGCCAGGGCCACCACGCGGCCAGTCACGAGTCCACCTCGAACAGCGAGCCCAACTGTCTGGCCACCTCTGCCATCTGATCCGCGTCCAGTTGCGGATGGATCACCCGGACCGGCGTCGAATCCGACTTGAAATGCATCGTCCAGACCTCCCGGCCCTGTTCATCAACTTCGGAGCTGTCATATACCAGCAGTCTCTTCCGCATGAGCATCAACGCCACGACGAAGCGGAGACTGACCTTGGTCGGCTCGGCCCGCCCGTCGAGCTTCTCGAAAAAGTCGATAAGCACCTCGTCAGAGACCAAACGCCGCCCGGGCTCCTCCGGCACGGGCACCCTGCCCCGCCAGAGACAAAAGGCGCCGGCGCCGGCCGATTCCCCCCGGGCCTCCCAGCAGGCAAGGCAGTAATCGTGGCGCTCAAACCCCTCGCCCCGGTCGTACAGCACGGCCACGAAGCGCTGCCCGCCAGCCAGCTCCTTGCCGCAACCGGCACAGGTCCCGGATGCCCTGGCGATCTTGTAGTCCTTGACCATGGTGGCGACAAAGGTCCTCGCAGCGGCCGGCGCACCCCCTCCGGTCCCGGCGCGCCCGATACTGAACGATCAGCTCCCCGGCCAGCCAGCAGACCGTGCCAACGACCTACACGTACCGGGAGACGATCTCCTCGACGGCCTCGCGCATCTCAGCCGCCCTGGCCACGTCCCGTTTGGAGGCCTCCCGCAGCTCATCGGCGGTCTGCTTGTCCGCCATGCCCGCGGCATTCACGCGCACATTGTAATCGCTGAGCTTCACCACAGCTTCGGCCAGCACCGCCGCCGCCGCCAGGTCCGTCAGCAGGTACCGATTGCAGTGCTGGCCCAGGGCGACCAGATCGGCCAGCAGCGACAGGGCCACGGCGGTCATCTGGCGAGGCACGTCGATGGCCGCGGCCGTGGCCACCGCCATCTTCGCGTCCTTGTCCTGGTCCTGGCACCGGCTGGCCTCCTGGTAAAGGGTGTAGGCCGCCGCATCGTCGGCGGTCAGGTCCAGGAACATCCCCCGGGCCCTGGCCAGCCGGACGGCCAAGGCGTCGTGCTCGGCAGCATGTTCGGCGAACTGCTTCTTGCCGCGGGTGAAGGCCAGCACCATCTCCCCCAGCCCAGCCGCCTGAGCACCCACCACGCCGGCCACGCTGCCGCCGCCGGGTATCGGCGTCTTCGAGGCCGTCACGGCCACGAACTCTCTCACCGGCAGGCCCGTGATCTCATCCGGGCGCGGTACCGACCGCGGCTCGGCACACATGCGCTGCTCCTTCCGGCAACAAGCGGATTCTCACAAATACCTGGACCGGCGCCGACGACCCGGCGGCCGGCCAAGGCCCGTCATTCCTTCGCGCCGAAGACCTCCGGGGCGGGCGTGACCACGGTGGTGACGTACCCGCCGGAGAGGTACTTCCGCGCCACCCGCGCCACGTCCTCAGGGCCGACCGCACGCAGGCGCTTCTCCAGCGTCTTGCGAAAATCAAACCCAAAGCCATACAGCTCATCCAGGGCCGCCTGCATCGCCAGGGCCCTGGCCGACTGGTTCTCCAGCAACTCGGCGGTCAGGATCATGTTCACCGCCTCCTCCACCTCCGCCCGGCTGAAGGGATAGGACAGCGTCCGCCGAAACTCGCGCCGAATGATCCGGGCCACCAGGGCGGCCTTGCCGGGCTCGCACTGGGCATAGGCCACGAACGCCCCCGGCACCGGGGCTGCCCAATTGTAGGCGTGGACGACATAGACCAGCCTCTTGCCGCGCAGCTCCGTGTGCAGCCAGCCGCGGGGCAAGCGGTAGCCGCTGATGATGGTGTCCAGCACCATCATGGCCAACCGGTCGTCCAGCTCGGCCAGGGTCATCCCCGGCACCGCCACGATGACGCCCGCGCCCACCGGCCCTGATGCATCGCCGGTGATAGGCCGCGACATCCTTAGCCGTGGCTGACGCCACCACCTCCTCGCGTCCCACCGGCAGCCGGCTCAACGGCGAGTCGCGGAAGAAGTCGCTGCGAAATCGGCTGTTCAACTGGCCGTACCAGTGCTCTTGCGTCCGCCTGATGCGGGCGATAAGGCTGGGCCGGAGGATGTCGAGTTCCTTGGCCGGGAAGGTCGGACGCACCACCACGTCGGCGAAGACCGGAAGGACACGCACGAAGGAGTCCGCCAGCACCGTCGCCTGCCAGCAGAAGGTATTGTTTCCACAGGCACCGGCGATGCGCCCGCCGGCCTGATCGAACAGGGCCGCGATCTCTTCGGCGCTGAGTGGCCCGGCACCCTTGGTCGAAAGCGCCGTCATCAGCGCTCCCATGCCGTTGGTCTTGTCGGTCTCCAGCAACAGCCCGCCCCGGCTGACCAGGGCCATCGACACCAGGTCCACCGCCGGACTGCTGTGCAGCACCACGCGCAGGCCGTTGGGCAGAGTGAAGGTCTTGGTCCGCCCGGCAGAGCCCGAGCGACGGGCCGGGGCCGTGGCCACGGCCTTGCCCTCCGGCAGCATCCGCGTGATCACCATGGCATCGAAGTTGAAGTACCTGGCGGCGACGGCCTTGACCTCCGCCAGCGTGACCCGTCCGACGCGCTGCGTGTAGAGCCGACGTCCCCCGTGCTGAGGTAGTCCGAGGCCAGCGTACCGGCCTGGCTCTCGACCGTCTGCTGGGAATAGACGAAGTCCGCCACCTTCTGCCGCTTGGCCCGGGCCAGTTCCTCCGCCGTGACGCCCTCGCGGACGACCCGGCGGAGCTCGGCGATGATGGCAGCCTCGGCCTTGGAAGCCAGCTCCGGCCGGCAGCGGAAGTTGATCGTGAACTGCCCCCTTCCCCACGCCGGCGTCCAGGAGCTGGAGCCCACGGCCGTTACCAGCCTCTGCCGACGCTTCACCGTCCGCACCAGCCGGGACGACTCGCCGTTGGTTCCTGTGGGTGGCCACCACGCGGCGAGTGCGGACCACCGCAGGCACCTCGGGAAGGGACAGTTCCGGCACCTTGCCGGGCGAAAAGCCGGCAAAGGCCCGGCACAGGCGTCGGAGCACATCTTCCGTGCGGAAATCGCCGACCACGGCCACCACCATGTTCTGCGGGACGTACATCCGGCGGTGGTAGGCCATCACGTCCTGGCGGCGCAGGCGGGCCAGCGGCTCGGCCAGGCCGATGACCGGCACCGCCGCCGGGTGCGTGCCGAAAAAGTTCCGCGCGTGCAGGTACCACATCTGCCGACGGGGGTCGTCCCGACCCATCTCCAGCTCGCGCTGCACCACGCCGTGCTCGCGGCGGAAGTCAGCCTCGGTGATCTCCGCGCGCGCCAGCCAGTCGGCCACCAGGTCGATACACTCGCCAGTCTTGGAGGCCGTGGCGGCGATGTAGTAGCAGGTGTGGTCAAGGGAGGTGTAGGCGTTGGACTGCCCCCCGATGCGGTCCACGCGCGACGAGCGCCGCGCGGGCCGGCGCGCCGGCCCGCCGCCGGGCTGGCCGTGTTCGGCGCCCTGGGCCACCAGGTGCTCGCAGAGATGGCTGATGCCGCAGCCGAGGTATTCCCGCTCGTACAGCCCGCCGGCGCGGACATAGGCCTTCACGCACACCACCGGCAGGTTGTGATTCTCGGCCACGATGACGGTCAGGCCGTTCGACAGAGCGGCCACCGTCACCCCGTCCCCGGCTACCGTGCGGGCCGCGACACTCAGGGGCTCCGGCCCGACAGGGTGCCCCTCCGGCACGGCCACACAACCGGCCAACAACGCCGGCACGACCCAACAAGCGAGCGCTGCGAACCGCCTCATGC
This sequence comes from Planctomycetales bacterium 4484_123, assembly GCA_002049885.1. Taxonomy (GTDB): domain Bacteria; phylum Planctomycetota; class Phycisphaerae; order SM23-33; family SM23-33; genus MVCS01. The sequence goes on from MVCS01000012.1 coordinate 15,342, forward strand.
TCACCTCCATCTCCCTGGCAACGTGCCACACCGGACCGACTACTGCGGCTGGCGTGCCGACTCCAACTCCTGAAGGTACGCCAGCGTCCGCTCCAGCCGATCGGTCACGTGCCGAAGCTTCAGCAGCGTCCGTACCCGTGTGACCAACTCCAGGCGGTTGACCGGCTTGGAGAGGAAATCGTCCGTGCCGGCCTCCACCGCCCGTTCGATGTCACCCATCTCGTTGAGGGCAGTGACCATGAGAATGGGGATATCGCGGGTCTCGGGGTCGGCCTTGAGCTTCTGGCAGACCTCGAACCCGCTCATTCTGGGCATCATTATGTCCAGCACTATCAGGTCGGGCCGGAAGATGCGCACGACCTCAAGCGCTTCCAGGCCGTCGGTGGCAGTGGCCGTCTGAACGCCGCCCATGGACTGGAGGTACTCCACCAGCAGCTCCAGGTTCTGGGCGTTGTCGTCCACGACCAGCACCCGCGAGGGCCTCTCCGGTTGCTGGGGCGCGTCGATCGTCATCGCTGTCTCCTCGGGAGGCGCGATTCACCATCCGCGCAGCACGCAATGAGCTTAACCATGCCGACCGGAAATCTCAAAACCTTTGCCAAGCCCTGCACGAAGCAGAGTCACCACGCCAAACGCCGCCTGGCGGGAAACGGCACCGGCGTCCTGTGTTTCCGCCGGCTGAACGACATCGGCGATCCCCACCCTTGGCAGCCTCGGCGGGGGGACCTACCATGACCCCCATGGGCCAGCTCTTCGCGGACAAGACGCAGCGAGCAAGGCACATCGTCGCCGTGGCGGTGGCGGCCAACGTCTGGAAGACGTTCGATTACCTCTGGCCGGCCGAACTGGGCAATCCAGTCCGCGGCGCGCGGGTTCACGTGCCCTTTGGGCGGGGCGATCGCCGCGTACTGGGCTTCGTGGTGGACACCGAAAGGGCCTCCCAGGCGCCCTATGTCGCACCCGGGGGGCCCGCTGCTCCCCAGTCGCGAAGCACCGCGGCCGGGGCCCCCGACCGGCCTGGCGGCGAGCGGGCGCTCAAGACCGTCTCAGAGCTGCTGGACCCGGAACCCCAGCTCGACGAGAAGCTGCTGGCACTGGCCGAATGGATCAGCCACTACTACCTCGCCCCGCTGGGGACGGTGCTGGCTGCGATGGTGCCGGCAGCGGTGGGCCGGCACGCGCCGCGGACCGAGAGGGTTGCGTATCTCCTGGCCGAGCCGGCGGACTGGCCCGGCCGGTTGGGACCCCGGCAGCGCAGGGTGCTGGACGAGTTGCTGGAGGCCAGGAAACAGGGCATCGAGCCGCTGAGCATCGAGCAACTGCGCAGCCACAGCGGTGCCGGCAGGGAGACGATTCGCAGCCTGGCTGGCCGGGGGCTGATCCGTCTGGACGCCCGCCCGCAGGTCCCCGGCTCGCTGGCCGGGCAGGTCGAACCGGACCCGTTCGAGCTGAACGCCGACCAGCGGCAGGCGCTGGCCGCCATCGAGGGGAAGCTGGGCGCCGGCTTCAGCGTGACCCTGCTGCACGGGGTCACTGGCAGCGGCAAGACGGAGGTCTACATCCGCGCCATCCGCAAGGTGGTGGCCGAGGGCAAACAAGCCATCCTGCTGGTGCCGGAGATCGCCCTGGCCACTCAGACGCTCCATCGGCTGGTCCGCCGGCTGCCGAGGGTGGCGGTGCTGCACTCGGGGCTGACCTCTGCCCAGCGGGCCTTCCACTATTGCTGTATCCGCGAGGGTCAGGCCTCCACGGTCATTGGGCCTCGCAGCGCCGTCTTCGCCCCCACGCGCTCGCTGGGTCTCATCGTGGTGGACGAGGAGCACGAATCGTCCTACAAGCAGGACACCGTCCCGCGGTATCACGCCCGGGACGTGGCCATAAAGCGGGCGGCCCTGGAAACCGTGCCGGTCGTCCTGGGCTCGGCCACGCCCTCGCTGGAGTCGCTCCAGAACGTTCGGCGGAAGCGCTACGCCCTGCTCCGACTGCCGCGGCGAATAAAGAACCTGCCCATGCCCAAGCTGCACCTGGTCGAGCTGCGGAAGGAAATCCCCCCCGGCCGAATCGAGCTCATCGGGCGCACCCTGCAGGAAAAAATGGCCACCGTGCTCGACCGCGGCGAACAGGTCATCCTGCTGATGAACCGGCGCGGTTACGCCAGCTACGTGTTCTGTCCCTCGTGTCAGTGGCAGATGGGCTGCGAGAACTGCTCCCGGGCGATGGTGTATCACCAGGCGATGCGGTTGGCGCTGTGCCACTACTGTGGCGCCACGGCGGAGCTGCCGGCGGCCTGCCCGGCCTGCGGGAAGAAGCTGGTGCTCTTCGGGCTGGGCATCCAGCGGATCGAGACGGAACTGGCCCGCAAGTTCCCGCAGGCGGTGGTGGCCCGCATGGACAGCGACACCATGACCTCGCCGAGCCAGTTCAGGAAAGTCTTCGACGACTTCGCCGCCGGGGAGGTGGACATCCTGCTGGGCACGCAGATGGTGGCCAAGGGGCTGGACTTTCCCAACGTCACGCTGGTGGGCGTGGTCAGCGCCGACACGGCCCTGGCCCTGCCGGACTTCCGGGCCTCTGAGCGTACCTTCCAGCTCATCGTACAGGTCGCCGGCCGGGCTGGCCGGGGCGAGCGCCCCGGTGAGGTCGTGGTGCAGACCTGGCACCCGTCCGACCCGGCCATCCGCTTCGCCCTCCAGCACGACTACGCCGGTTTCGCCGCCGCCGAGCTTCCGCTGCGGGCCTCCGTGGGCGTCCCGCCGTTCGCCCGGCTGGTGCGAATCCTGGTCCGTCACAGCAAGCCCGAACGGGCCGAGGCCGCCGCCAACAAGCTCGGGCAATTGCTGCGGGGGCTCTTCGGCCGGCAGGATGTGCGCATCATGGGACCCGCCCGGGCCGGGGTGTACAAGGTCCGCAAGCTGTACCGATTCGAAATCACCTGCTGCTGCCCCCGGCCAGGGCACATCCAGAACGTACTGGCCCCCCAGATGCCCACCTTGGACAGGCACATCGGCGCCGAGGTGATCATCGACGCCGACCCGATGAGCCTCCTGTGAACCCGCGCTCAGGGGGTCGGCTTGGTCGTCGTGGTGGGGCCGGGCGTGGCGGCGGGGGTGGCCAGGGCCTTCTGTGCCAGGCTGACGATGCGCCGTCGGATGACCTTCTCCAGCGCCGCGTCCCGGCCAAGGTCCTCCTCCTTGCCGGCCCCGCGCCCCTGGCGGCGAGTCACGTCGGCGGCATAGGTGCGGGCCACGTCCCCCCTGCCCAGGAACAGGTCGTAGGCGTCGGCGGTGGAGGTGACCTGATAGGTCGGCAGGGTCGAGCGCCGCGTCCGCACCTCGACGGCCACGGCGTACTTGCCCACGGC
>MVCS01000139.1 GCA_002049885.1 Planctomycetales bacterium 4484_123
GGTACAGGGCCCGGACCTCCTCGGGGGTAAGGACGCGGTTGAAGATCATCACCTCGTCCAGGGCGCCCTTGAAGAACCTGGGCTGGCCGTAGCCCCCGCCGCCGGCCAGGCGCCACGCTTCAAGCCGGGCAACATCGTCTTCTCTTATCGCAGTTGCGATGTCATCGGCGTCATCGACCGGCCCAGCGGAGAGATCCTCTGGGCCTGGGGGCCCGGCGTGCTGGACGGGCAGCACAAGCCCCATATGCTGCCCAACGGCAACCTGCTCATCTTCGACAACGGCACCCTGCGGGGCTACTCCCGCGTCATCGAGCTGAACCCGCTCACCGAGGAGATCGAGTGGGAGTACACCGCTGAGCCCAAGGAGGACTTCTTCGCCCCCCATATCTCCGGGGCACAGCGCCTGCCCAACGTCAACACCCTCATTTGCGAGGGCAACAAGAGCCACCTCTTCGAAGTCACCCCCGCAGGCGAAATCGTCTGGGACTTCGTCAATCCCTACGTAATCGAAGGCGCCGCCGACAATATCTACCGCTGCCTGCGGTACTCGCCCGAGCACGTCCGGCCCCTGCTGGCCCACAGTGGCCAATCAGCGGCCGGTGGCCGGTTGGTCTGCAGCCGCGCTGCACGCCCAGGGGGGCTGGGCGCTGCTGCTGGTTTGGGCTTTGTGGATTGGGGGTCAGTCCATAAAATGTGCGCTGCCTGGTGAACGCGGCGAGGAGAGGTGATCGGCGGTGGCAGAGCAGTTTTTCGTTCATGAGTTCGACAACGGCCTGACGCTGCTGGGCCAGCGGATGGAGCAGGTCTCCTCGGCGGCGCTGACGGTGGCGCTGCCGGGCGGGGCGAGCCGGGACCCCGACGAGCTCGCCGGTGCCGCCTCGGTGGCGGCGCACTGGTTGCTGCGGGGGGCTGGTGGCCGGGATACCCGTCAGCTCAACGATGCGCTCGATTGCCTGGGCTGCCGGCACAGCGAGTCTGCCCATGCCGAGCACCTGGTGCTTTCGGCGGGCCTGCTGGGGATGAACCTGTCGGCGGCGCTGGCGATCTACGCCGACATCCTCCGCCGGCCTCAGTTGGCCGATGAGACCTTCCCGGCCTGCCGGGACCTGGTCGCGCAGGACCTGGAGGGGCTGGAAGACGAGCCCATGCGGATGTGCAATCTGCTGATTCGGGAGAAGTTCTACCCCCATCCCCTGGGCCGCAGTCCTTTGGGCTCGCGGGCGACGCTGGAGGCGATGACGGCCGATGCCATTCGGCGGCACCTGGAGCGGGAGCTGACGCCACGGGGGACGCTGATGGCGGTGGCCGGAAGGTTCGAGTGGCCGGAGCTGGTGGACGTGGTGGCCGAGAACTTCGGCGACTGGACCGGCCCGGGGATGGAAGCAGTGGTCCCCGCCGCCCCCGCCGACGGCGTGACCCACATCACCAAGTCCACCGCCCAGGTGCAGATCACACTGGCCTATCCGGCCGCCCGGATCCAACAGGAGCAGTATTACGCCGGGCGGGTGGCACAGATGGTCCTCAGCGGGGGCATGAGCTCCCGGCTGTTCACCGAGGTCCGCGAGAAGCGGGCCTTGGTGTATGCGGTGATAGCCCACTACCACAACATCAAGGACCATGCGGGCATGTTCGTGTATGCCGGCACCACGCCGGAGCGTGCCCAGCAGACGCTTGAGGTGACCGTCGGGGAGCTCCGCAGGCTCACCGAGGGTGTGGGCGCCGACGAGCTGGCCCGGGCCAAGGCCAAGCTCAAGAGCGCGTTGATCATGCAGGGCGAGTCCACGGCGGCGCGGGCGGACGCCCTGGTGGGCGACTGGTATCATCTGGGTCGGCTGCGGGGCCTGGAGGAGCTCTCGGCGGCGGTGGAGGCGGTGACCGTGGACGACGTGGTCGCCTATGCCCGGGCCTTCCCGGCCGAGGGGTTCACCGTGCTGACCATCGGCCCGGAGCCGCTGGATACCTCTGTGCTGAATTAAGGCCGCCCCGGCGGGCCCGGAACGGCGGCGTGGGTCAGGAGGTTTCGGTGGAGTTCAAGCAAACGCAGTTGCCCAACGGGCTGAAGGTCATCGCAGAGGTCAACCCATCGGCCGCCTCGCTGGCCGTGGGCTTCTTCGTCCGCACCGGCAGCCGGGACGAGGACGACCGCACGGCCGGCGTGAGCCACTTCCTCGAACACATGATGTTCAAGGGCACCGAGCGCCGCAGCGCCTTCGACATCAATCGCGAGTTCGACGAGATGGGCGCCAGCTACAACGCCTTTACCTCCGAGGAGAACACCGTCTATTACGCCGCCGTGCTGCCGGAGTTCCAGGCCCGGGTGCTGGACTTGCTGGCGGACATGCTCCGGCCGGCCCTGCGCGAGGAGGACTTCCAGACCGAGAAGAAGGTCATCCTCGAGGAGATCGCCCTCTACCAGGATCGGCCGCAGTACCGCCTGTACGAGAAGCTGATGGCCCGCCACTTCGCCGGCCACCCACTTGGCCGGAGCGTCCTGGGCACGCGCGAGAGCATCACCGCCCTGCGCCGGGAAGACATGCTCGCGTACTTCGACCGGCGCTACAGCCCGTCCAACGTCACGCTGGTGGGCACCGGGCGGATCGACTGGGAGGCCTTCGCCGACAAGGCCGCCGCCGCGTGTTCGCACTGGGAGGCGTTCGAGGCCCCCCGGGCCAGGCCCCCGGCCGATGCGGGCGGGGGCGTCGGGGTCATGGCGGACGGCAGGCTAGGCCGGCAGTACGTGGGCATCATGTCCCGCGCCCCTTGCGCCCAGGATGAGCGCCGCTACGCCGCCTCGCTGGCCGCCACCGTGCTGGGCGACGTCACCGGCAGCAGGCTGTTCTATGCCCTGGTCGCCCCCGCCATCGCCGAGGAGGCCGACTGCGGCTACGAGCCCCTCGACGGCGAAGGCGCTTTCATGACCCTGCTGGTCACCGACCCCGGCCGGGCCGGCGAGGCCCTCGAGATCGCGCGCAAAGAACTCGCCCGCTTCCGGGCCGAAGGACCCACCGAGGCGGAACTGACGGCGGCGAAGAACAAGGCCGCCTCCGCCGTCACCCGCAAGGGCGAGCTGCCCATGGGCCGACTGACCGCCGTGGGCTTCGACTGGATCTACCGTCAGACCTACCGCCCGCTGGGCGAACACATCGACCGTATCCTCGCCGTCACCACCGATGAAATCGTGGAGGTCGTTCGCGAGTACGACCTGACCTCCGCGACCATCCTGGCACTGGGGCCCAACGAAAAACTCCTCTGAGCGCGACTCGGCGATTGCGAATCGCGGATTGATGTACAGGCTCGCTCCGCCCGCCCCGCAAAGTCCAAGCCATTGTCATTACTGCCCGGCCCGGAACGTGTACAATCCTCCCCGGAAGTCCTCAGCCCGAATCGCGAGCTTCACGGTCCGCGCCGCGATTCGGGATTCCGAGATCGGACGCATGGGTTCTCTGGTCAATCAAGATCTCGCCGGCCGGCGCGTGACGGTGATGGGTCTGGGCCGGTTCGGCGGCGGGGTGGGGGTGGCTCGCTGGCTGGCCCGGCAAGGGGCGCGGGTGACGGTCTCGGACTCGGCGCCGGCCTCGGAGCTGGCCGAGTCCGTCCGCGCCGTGGCCGACACCGGCGCGGTGCTGCACCTGGGCGGCCACGACGAGGCGGACTTCACCGGCTGTGAGCTGCTGGTGGTCAACCCCGCTGTGCCCTTCGACTCGCCCTTCGTGACCCTGGCCCGCCAGGCCGGCGCGGAACTCACCACCGAGGTCAACCTCTTCCTGGCCCGCTGCCGGGCGACGGTCGTGGGCGTTACCGGCAGTGCCGGCAAGAGCACGACCACCACCATGCTGGGCCGGCTCCTCGCTCGGAGCGGGAGGACGCACGTCGGCGGCAACGTGGGGGTCAGCCTGCTGGGCCGGCTCGACCACATCGGGCCCGGCGACATGGTGGTGCTGGAGCTGTCCAGCTTCCAGTTGCACTACCTGCCGCTGCTGGGCCTCAGCCCCCACCTGGCCGTCGTGACCAACCTCAAGGCAGTCCACCTGGAGCGCCACGGCAGCTTCGAGGCCTACGTGGCGGACAAGGCCAACATCTTCCGCTTCCAGGGCGGCGACGACGTGCTGGTGCTGAATCGGGATGACCCGCCCACTGCCGCACTTGCCGGCCAGGCCGCCGGCGCGGTCGAGTTCTTCGGCCTCGACGACGAGCCCTTCGAGCTGCGCATCCCCGGCCGGCACAACCAGGCCAACGCCCAGGCCGCCTGGCGGGCGGCGAGCCACCTGGGGGTTGACCGGCAGACCGCAGCAGAGGTCCTGGCCGAGTTCCCCGGCCTGCCGCACCGACTGGAGACGGTGGCTAAGCGAGGCGGCGTCCGCTACGTCAACGATTCCAAGTGCACCTCGCCCGGCGAGGCCCTGGTGGCCTTGGAGAGCTTCGAGTCCACCCCGCTGGTGGTGATCGTCGGCGGCAAGGACGTGGGTGCGGACTTCGGGCAGTTGTGCTCGGCCTTGGCCGACCGGGCGCGGGTGGTTGTGACCACCGGCCAGAGCGGGCCCCGCATCGCGGCCGGCCTGGGCCGCCTCGGCCGACCGGAGGTCATTGAGACGGCCGATTTCGCCGCCGCCGTCGCCGCCGCCCGGCGCGCCGCCAGAGCCGGCGAGATAGTGCTGCTTTCTCCGGCCTGCCCCAGCTACGACCAGTTCCACAACTACCGCCGCCGCGGCGAGGCCTTCAGCCGTCTGGTCAGCGAGTGAGCCGGCAGTGCCCCCCCGAGCCCCTTGCGGAACGCCCCGGCCCCCTTCGCCTGCGGTCGGCCCCGGCCCGTGCGGCAATGCCCTCACAGCCGACTGGCCGGCAGCACGGGCCGGTAGTGCAGCGCCCGGAGGTGTTTCATCTTGGGCATGGCCGTGGCCAGCCCCAAGACGTTCAACGCCAGCAACAGGACCTCTGCCATCCACAGCCTTCCGCCCACCCCGCTGCGGAAGATGACTGCCACGGTGATGCCGCCGGCGACGAGGTTCGCCATCCCCGCCACCACACAGCCCATCTTGTAGGCCGATACCCCCCGCCCAGCGCCGCGATGGCTGCCCCGGCTGCGGCGGCCAGCAGGGCGGTGCCGCCGACGGCCGGGCGAAAGGCCCGCCAAGCGAGTCCCACGGTGGCCGTGATCACCAGGACCGTGATGCCCAGTGCGATGATCAGCCCCACCGCCCGGAGCTTCCGCACGATGCCGTGGACCTCCTCGCCCAGCAGAACCCCGCGCGGCGGTCGTGGTATCTCTCCGTCCATCAGACGTTCAGCTCCACGCTGGCACCCAGCTTGTCTTTGTACCGCCGGCGGACCGGTTCGACGCACTCGGCCAGGAAGGCGTCCACCTGTTGGGGTGCCCGGCCTATGAAGGCCTGCGGGTCCAGCAGGGCGTCGATGTCCACCGCGGCGAAGGCCTCGTCGCGCTTCAGCCGATCGATGAGGTCGTTATCCTTGCCGTGCGTGGGCGGCGATGGGGCCCTCGCGGACCACCAGGCCGCCTGCCACGTTCAGGACGATCCGGCAGATGGCGTCGGCGGCCAGGAAGGCTTCCGGGATGGCCAGCCGGCGGTTGGCCGAGTCGTCCAGCGTCCGCTCGAACCACTGTTCGGCAGCGGTGTGCAGGGGCGAGGCCGATATGTCCATCAGGAACCGCGCCAGTGCCGTGGCCCGCTCGCAGCGCATGGGGTTGCGCTTGTAGGCCATGGCGCTGGAGCCGACCTGGGTGGACTCGAAGGG
>MVCS01000140.1 GCA_002049885.1 Planctomycetales bacterium 4484_123
GTTCGGGCCGCACGGGCGGCAAGGGCCGGAGGCTCAAAGACCTGGCCATGTTCACCCGCCAGTTGTACGTGCTGGTGGCCTCCGGCACGCCGCTGGTGCAGGCCCTCGGCGCCCTGGAACGACAGGTCAAGCGGGGTCCCTGGCAGGATGCCATCCTCGACATCCGAAAGACCATTGAGGAGGGCACGCCCCTGGCGGAAGCCATGCTTGCCCATCCGGATTACTTCGACCACATCTATTGCAGTCTGGTGGCGGCCGGGGAGTCCGGCGGCAGCCTGGCGGAGATGCTGGACCGCCTCTCCAAGCTGACCCGGAAGCGCATCCAGGTACGGAACTCCATCATCGGGGCCCTCATCTATCCCGCGCTGCTGGTGGCGGTGGCGCTGGCGGTGCTGGCCTTGTTGATGGTGTTCATGATCCCGCGTTTCGCGGAGTTGTTCGAGACGCTGGACGCCCCCCTGCCGGGAACGACGAAGGCCCTGATAGGCCTCAGTGAGTTCCTGCGGAGCTACTGGTGGGCCGTGCTGGGGGCGCTGGTCGGCGGAGGCGTGGCGGCCAGGCTGTACCTGGCCAGCCCGGCCGGCAAACGGGCCGTGGACACCATCGTGCTGCGCGCACCCCAACTGGGGCGGATCGTCCGCAACATATACACCGCCCGGATAACCCGGCTGCTGGGAGTGCTGATGGACAGTCAGGTGCCCGTGCTGGAGGCACTGGAGCTGACCCGACAGGGCACCGGCAACGTCCATTACGCCGAGCTGCTGGCCAAGGCCCACGAGGCCGTCGCCCACGGCGAGCCCATCAGCACGGCCTTCCGCAGCAGCGACCTGATCAGTCCCTCCGTCACCGAGGCCATCCACAGCGGCGAACAGTCCGGCCAGGTCGGCGCGCTGCTGCTGAACATCGCCGACTTCCTGGACGAGGAAAACGATGTGGTGGTGCGCTCGCTGACACAGATCATCGAGCCGGTCATCCTGATCCTGATGGGCCTGCTGGTGGGGTTCGTGGCGCTGAGCATGTTCATGCCGCTGTTCGACGTGACCGCCATGACCCAGGGAGGTCCGCGATGATATGGGCGGGACATCACAGGCGGACGCCCATCGGCATCGACATCGGGCGGCGGTACGTCAAGGCGGCCCAGTTGAGCCGGTCCCGCAGCGGCTGGCGCGTGGAGGCGGCGGCATCGTACCCCCGGCCAGTGCCTCAGAAGGACTTCGACGCCGAGGACGCCCGGCTGCTGCGCGGAGTGCTGGACAGGCGGGGCTTCACCGGCGAGCGGGTCGTCCTGGCGGTGCCCAAGGAGGCCCTGCTGACCGGCATCCTGGAGTTGCCGCCGCGCTCCGCCGGCGCCCCGTTGGACCAGCTGGCGCGCATGGAGCTGGCCCGCATGCACCGCTGCCGGCCGGACGCCCTCGAGGTCACCTACTGGGACCTGCCCGCCCCCAATCGCGGCAACGCCCCGGCGCGGGTGATGGCCTCGGGGTGCACCCACCAGAGCGCCGAGGGCCTGATGGACTGCCTGGAAAACGAGGGCCTGGACGTCCAGGCCCTGGACGTTCAGGCCTGTGCCCTGGCCCGCGCCTGCCGACCGTTGTTCGCCGGCGAGAAGGACATCACCTGCCTGCTGGACATCGGCTGGCAGAGTTCCTGGCTGGCCCTCATCCACATGGGCACCGTGGTGTATCAACGGCCCTTCGGCGAGACCGGAATCCAGCCCCTCTTCGAGGCCCTGAACGGCCAGCTCGAACTGGACGGCGAGCTGATCGACGCCCTGTTGTGCGAAGTGGGCGTTGGCCGGAACGGCAACGAGGTGCAGGACGACTCGGAGGCCTTCGATGACCTCCGCGGCATGGTTGAATCTCACCTGGAGTCCATCCTGAAGGAGCTGAGGCTGAGCTTTTCATACGCAATCCACCAGTACCCCGGCGCCTCGGTGGCGCAGTTGGTGCTGGTCGGCGGCGGGGCCTTGCTTCAGGGCATTCAGGGCCACCTCAGCTCAGCCCTGGAGGTCCAGGTCCAAACCGTCGCCCCCACGGACGTGGCGGAGTGCCCCCCGCCGCTGTTGGAGACCTGCGGCAGCCCGGCCATGACCATGGCCGTCGGCCTGGCGCAGTTCGCCCATGACTGAGAGGATGACCGGCGCCAATCTGATACCCGCCGCTCGACGCGAGGCCAAGCAGCGCCGCGCCCGGCAGCGAGTCTGGATCGTGATCTGCTGCCTGTACGGGGCCCTGCTGGTGACGGGCTACGGCGTGTGCCACGGCCTGCTGGGCACGGACGACCGGGCCCTGGACAACCAGGCGCGCAGGGCCGCCGCCCGCGTCAGCGCCTTCCAGCGCCGGCTGGCCGGCCTCCAGGGCAAACTCGACGAGGCCCAGCGGAAGTTGCAGGCCAACCTGGCCGTGGGAGACCAGCCCGACTGGTCGGTGCTGCTGACGCTGCTGGCAGACACGCTGGACGACGACCTGGTCCTCAGCCAGTGCCGCATCCAGCCCCCCGGCCACGCCAAGGCCTCCAGGGGGCCCGAACCGCAACGTCTGACCAAGGCCATGGTGACCAAGCGGCAGGACCGCTTCGTGCTCACCGTCAGCGGCTTTGGCAGGACGCAGGCGGCCGTCTCACGCTTCGTCCTGCGCCTGGAAAAGACCGACCTGTTCAACCACACGTGAAGGGGCTTGACCCGAAAAAGCTGATGTGCCTGCGGATCGACCTGACGGGCGTGGCGGCGTGCGTGGTCTTCACGCTGCTGACGTACTTCCTGGGGCTCAAGCCCATCCTGGCCGACCGGGCCCGCGCCGTGGCCGCCCGGGCGGCCCTGGAGGCCCAGCAGGCCAAGGCGGTCAAGCTGGAGGCGTCCGTGCTGGCCGTCCGCGCCCGCCTGGTTGAGGTCCAGCAGGCCCTGACCAAGACGGCCGTCCATCTCCACCCCGCTCGCCGCGTCAACCAGCGAATCGCTCAGGTGGCCGAGCTGGCCGCCAAGAGCGGCCTGAAGGTCAACGACATCCGTCTCGGGCCCAGTGCCGCGACGCCGCGATATGTCGGCATTCCCATCCTGCTGGCCGGCACCGGCACCTTCCAGAGCTGCACCCGCTTCCTGCACCAGCTCAATCGCGCCCTGCCAGACACCGGCGTGACCGTGCTGGAACTGCAAGGCAACCCCAAGGATGAGTTCCAGGTCGCCCAGTTCCACTTCCAACTGCTCTGGTATGCCGCCCCGTCGGATGCTCCGCCGGAAGATGCCCCGCCGAAAAAATAGCCGGCTCGGTTTGCCCCTCCCCCGGTCCGTATCGTCTATTTCCTTTGCAATGGCGCTTTCCAGGAAGCACAAGGCATACCTCTGCTCGCTTGCGCTGGGGCTGACGGCCCTGGTGGTGGACCGCGTGTTTCTAGGCTCCGCCGCCGGTCCGCAGGAAGCACCGGCCGGAGACATCAGCCCCGCCGGGGCCAGAGGGCAGGTCTCGGCCGAGGGGTCCGCCGGAACCGGCCCGTCGCCGGTCCAGGCCCAGCAGAACTCCCTGGCCGGGCGGCTGAAGGCCTTCGCGGCGGCCCGCAGTCCTCAAACCCCGCGGTCCCGGGACGTCTTCGCCCTGCCAAAGCCCTGGCGAGAGGCCATGAAGCCCATCCAGCCTGAGGTAGCTCCCCAGCGGCCCAAAGAACAGCTCACCACCAAGTACCGGCTGATGGCGGTTATGGTCAACGGCAGCGGCGGGCAGGCGATCATTGACGGCAAGTGCCTGCAGGTAGGCCAGCAGCAAGACGGCCTGAAGCTCATCTCCGTGGCCCAGGATTCGGCCGTGGTGGAAGTGGCCGGCCAACGCTTCCGCTTGAGGCTGGAGGCGTCGGCCCCGAGCCCATCACCATCAACGCAACCGTCGCCAGAGCAATAGCTCACAGCGCACTTGAGGGGCCACACCCGCCCCGCCGGAGCCGGGGCAGGCCGCTGAAAAAACCCCTAGAGGCCCCTGAGGTCATACTAAAGCCATCACTGGCGAAAGTCGATTGACCCCGCAGAGAGGCTTCAGGCGAAGGCCTTGGAGGCTAGGGTCGGAACTTTGGGCTGTAAATGGGCTATAGGAGAGCGTCGCATGTCCTCAAGAGGCAAACGAACTAAGGGTTTCAGCCTGCTGGAACTGGTGATCGTTGTGGTGATCCTGGGGATCATCGCGGCTATCGCCATCCCACGGATGAGCAGGGGCTCGGCCGGGGCGGCTGACTCCGCCCTCTCCAGCAACCTGGCCGTACTGCGAAACGCCCTGGACCTGTACGCCGCTGAACACAACGGCTCGTATCCCGACGCGACCAACATCGCCGACCAGTTGACCAAGTACACGGATTCGTCGGGCGATGTGGCCACGACCAAGGATACCACCCACATCTACGGGCCGTACCTGCGGAAGATCCCGCCCCTGCCGGTCGGGGCCCGGAAGGGAGGTACCCTCATTTCCACCTCCGACGATACCGGCGTGGGCTGGATCTACACTGCGGCCACCGGCGAGATCAGGGCCAACTGCGCTGATACCGAGGTGGACGCCACCGGCAAGAAGTACAACACCTACTAGGGCCGAGTACCAGGCCAGGGGCTGAGGCGACGTGCAGACGCCTTGACTTGATACGCTCGCCCCCCGGCCCACTCAGCGCGTGAACCGGAGGGAGGTCCGCGAGCCGCCGGGCGTGGCCGGGCAACACCCGGCCGCCCGGCGGCCCGCGCGAAAACCGCCGGCCAACGAGGCCCGGCGGACGGTCTCCACAACCGCCCGGCTCTGGAGGGTTCAGCCAACAATGCCCCCGCTGAGGCGAAACCTACTTTGCTCGCCGCCGCCTTCGGAAGCCGGCACGCGCCGGCTGCGGGCATGCCGCGGTTTCAGCCTCCTGGAGCTGGCCTGCGTGACCGCCCTGGTGGCCATCACCGCGGCCATCGCCCTGCCCAGGTATGCCGACTCGCTGGCACGCTACCGCGTCGAACTGGCCTGCCGGCGCATCATCGCGGACCTCAACCTCATCCGCATGAGAGCCTGGGCACAGGGGACCTGCGAATCCGCACGCTTTGACCCCGACGCCGAGACCATGACGCTCATCTGCGACCCGGACATCAATTTCCCCTCGCGTAACTACATCGTGCACTTCAACCAGGCCCCCTACTACGCCGACATCGTGGAACGGGATTTCTCCGGCAGGACCTTCATGTACTACAACCGCTACGGCCAGCCTTGCGGGGGCGGCTACGTCGTGCTGCGAGTGGGCAACGTTCAGCGCAAGGTGGTAGTGGACGGACAGACAGGCAAGGCCGTGATGGAATGACGGGTTCCCCGAACAATCCGAGCACTCGCATCCCTGCCGGTCCCCTGCCCCGCGGGTTCACGCTGATGGAGATGACCGTCAGCCTGCTGGTGGTCTCGGTGCTGATGGTCTCCATCACCTCGGCGGTGATCCTCGCCGGCCGGGCCGTCCCGTCTTCCGACAGCCCCACCGCCGCCATCGTCAGCGCCAGCGCGGCGCTGGAACAGATGGCCGGGGAGCTCCAGTATGCCCTGAGCTTCACCGAACGCTCCGGCAACGCCATCGAGTTCACCATGCCCGACCGCAACGGCAACGGCCAGCCCGACCTCATCCGCTATGCCTGGTCCGGGCTGCCCGGCGCCCCCCTCACCCGCCAGTGCGATGGCGGCGAGGCGGCGACCTTTGTGGAGCACGTTTACCACTTCCAGGCCGACTGCGAGCTGAAGACAGTGGTGGAGGCCGGGCCCAACGAGCAGGAGAGCGCCGAGATGCTGCTGGTCAGCCACGACGACTCCGGCGGCCAGGCCGAAGCGCGGCTCGTGCAGGCGGACAACTGGCCTGGGCAGTACTTCCGGCCCATCCTGCCTCCCGGGGCCGTCGGCTGGCGCATCACCCAGGTGAGATTCAAGGCCATGCAGGCCGGCAGCGTGGACGGACTTCTGCTGGTCCAACTCCGCACCGCCGACGGCTCGGCCAAGCCGACCGACACCATCCTGGCCCAGAACATCCTCCGGGAAAGCGACCTGACCAATACCTACATCTGGCAGGAGTTCAGCTTCAGCGGAATGCCCAGGCTCTCGCCCACCACCGGCGTCTGCCTGCTGCTGGTGCACGTCGCCGGCGAGGGCGCCGCCTGGACCCGCTACGAATACAAGGGCGCCGACACGCCCGACGCCCACTGCGTCTACACCACCGACGGCGGCAGCTCCTGGAACATCGATACCGCCCGCGACATGCTCTTCTACATCTATGGCACGGTCATCACCACCGACGCCGCCGCCAGCGCCACCCGCTACTACGTCACCAAGGTGAACCTCTCGCTCCAGAGCTCCCCGCAGGACTCGGCCCGGGTCAGGACGGGCGTGCAGGTGCTCAGCCAACCGGAGGTGACCGGCGATGTCAGCGACTGAAGCCCGGACAGTCCGCCGAAATAGCAACCGAGCCGGACGCCGACACCGGGCCGGCGCGGCCTTCAGCCTCATCGAGGGCGTCTTCTGCACGGTCATCGTGGGGGTGATGTTCGCCGCCGCCGTCGGCGCGGTCGGGTCCTCCCGGGTGGCCCAGTACAAGGTCCAGCAGCGCTGCCTCGGGCGCCACCTTGCCAACTCGCTCATGGCCGAGATCCTCCAGCAGGATTACGTCGAGCCGGTGGACAACCCGGTTTTCGGGCCGGAGCCGGCCGAGGGGCAAACCAGCCGTGCCATCTACGACGACGTGGACGACTACCACCGTTGGTCGGCCTCGCCTCCGCAGTACAAGGATGGCACCGTGATGCTGGACCTGACGGGCTGGAAACGCGAGGCCTACGTGCACTACGTCAGGGCGGACGACCTGGGGACCGCCATCTCCAGCGACGAGGGCGTCAAGCGGGTCACCGTCAAGGTCAGCCACAACGGCCTGCCGGTCATCACCCTGTGGGGGATCTGCACCCGCAACGACCAGCAGACCGAGGAATAGCACCAGCAGGCAGCCGACCATGCGCCACCACCGCCGCCATCGCCGCCACTGCCGTCCCGGCAGCGCGTACTTCGCCGTGCTCGGCGCGGCCATGCTGGTGACCGTGCTGGGGCTCTCGGCCCTGCTGGCGGCGCGGGTCCAGAACCGCTCCGACCAGTGGTCGCACGATGTGGCCAAGAGCCGACTGTACGCCCTCTCCGCCGTGCACCTGGGCTTGTTGTACATCAGCCGAGACCCCGACTGGCGCACAAACTGGCCCAACGGCACCTGGATCGCCGGGCAGGGGATCAACGACGGCAGCTTCGACCTGAAGGTGGTGGACCCCGGCGACGGCAATCTGAGCGACTCGGAGACCGACTCGGTGACGGTCACCGGCATCGGCCACTGCGGCAACGCCCGCCACAAGATGCAGGTCACCCTCCTGCCGGACATCCGCGCCCTGGGAGCATTGAACACCTGCCTCCATGCCGGCGGGAATATCACCATCAAAAACGGCAAGACCATCACCCTGACCGGCGCTGCCTTGTCCACCAATGCCGACCTCGCCAACGGCGGCGTAGTCGATGGCGACGTGGATGCCGGCTCCATCAGTCAGCTCGGCACCATCACCGGGACCGTCACCTGCCCCGCCGAGGCCAAACGCCTGCCCGACGCC
>MVCS01000141.1 GCA_002049885.1 Planctomycetales bacterium 4484_123
TGACCAGCTCCCTGGCCTTCTCCGTAATGGTCAGCGCGCCGAATGGAATCCTCATGTCCGCTCCATGACGTTCAATCAATGCCGACTTACCGCTCTGCGACATCAGGGGAGCAGCCCGATCGCGACGTATCGCGCTCGGAGCCCCCGCCAGAGGAGGCGGCCTTCTCGCCCGCCGCAGGGACCGCCGAGGGCGGCGGGCCCGCTGACGGGTCCCACCGCGCAGCGTACTTCCGCACCATCTTGTAGCCGAGCATCTGGCGGACGTGCTCCAGGACCGGCTGGCCGAACTTGTCCAGGATCATCTGCTGGTAGCGACTGTCGGAGAAGTAGTCCACGAAGGCCCAGTCGCGGAAGGCCAACACCTCGCCCGCCGCCAGATGCTTCGTCGGCAACGGCAAGGTCTCCTCGCCGAACTGCGAATACCCGTGCCAGTGCTCCGGCAGGGGCCAGCCTTCAGCCAGGGCGCGCTGGTAGAGGCGCGAGCCCGGATACGCCATCGCGCAGTAGAAGTTGACGAACTCGAAGTTGTGGCCCTTGGCCATCTCCAGCGTCTGCCGCATGGTCTGGTGGTCGTCCTCGGGCAGGCCGAAGATGAAATTGGCGATGATGTATATGCCGGCCTGGCGTGTCCAACGGATGGCGCGCTCGGTCTGCTCGTCGGTGGACTGCTTGCCCACCGCATCGCGCACCTTTTCCGAGGCCGATTCGAACCCGTACGCCAGCCAGTTGAACCCTGCCCGCTTCATCTTCTCCAGCAAGGCGGGCTTGACGGTGTTGACGCGGGCGTAGGCCCAGAAGTTCAGGTCGTAGCCGCGCTCAATCAGCAGGTCGCAGATCCGCTCCACCCGGGCGGCGTCGAGCACGAACAACTCGTCGATGACCTTGATGTTGCGCACGCCGTAGCGCCGCACCAGCAGGTCAATCTCCGCCAGCACCGACTCGGGGCTGCGGTAGCGGATGCCCGGCCGGCCGAAAAGAGCATTGATGCAGCAGAACTCGCAACGGTACGGGCAGCCCAGCGACGTGTAGATGACCGCATATGGCTGGCGCCGGTCGATGTGGTCGAAGCAGTGCCAGTTGTGCGCCCGGTAGCGGTCCATGGGCAGCAGGTCCCAAGCCACGCCGGGCAGCTCGGCGTCCAGGTCGGTTATCAGCGCCGCCGGGGCGTTGGCCACCACTTGCGCCTCGGCCCGGTCGCCCGCCGCGGTCTTCCGAGCCGGGGACCCGGCGAAGTACCACAGCCCAGGCACGTCGCGGTAATCCTCGTCGCCCGCCCGCAACTTGGCCAGCAAGGCCCGCAGGGTGTAGGGGCCCTCGCCCTGGCAGACGAAATCGACATCCTCCTCGCGCAGGGTCCGTTCAGGCAGGGCCGAGACGTGCAGCCCGCCCAGCATGCGCTTCACCTGCGGGGCGCACCGGCCGATGGCCGAACAGATGGCCCCCGCGGCGGTCATCTTCTGCGTCGAGGCCTGGGGGTTGGCCCCGAAGACGACCGTCGCCGCCAGCAGCGGCTTCAGCTCGGCGACGCGCTGGCCGACCTGCTCCGCCGAGAGCTCCTCCGCCTCGGCGTCCACTATCTCCACCGCGAACCCCGCACCGCGAAGGTTGCTGGCCAGCAGTCCGATCCACAGCGGCGGCTCGATGCCGGAGAGCCGGGCGCCGAGTCTCTGGTACGAGCGCCAGCGCCCACCAGGATTGATCAAGACAAGGTCCGGTCCACCTTTCACGGACTCACCTCGCATACGTGCCCCGATCCACAGCGAGAGATGGTAGCAGAGAACCCGCCCGGGACGTCAAGGGTTAGATCCACCCGCCCGCAACCGGCCGCCTGCGGGCGAGGACGACCAGGCCCACCCCCACCGGCAGCGACCAGCGCCCCGCCAACGGCGCCTCCAGCGACGCCAGCGCGCCCAACAGCCAGTTGACCGGGCGCGGCGGCACCTCGTTGAAGGACCGCTTCGGCGCCGTGGGCCGCAGCAGCCGGCACAGACGGTCGAAGGCGACGAAGGCCAGCTTGGCCGGCAGCAACAGCATGTTGTAGTAGCTCATATGCACGATCTCGAATCGATGCCGGAGCAGTCGGCAAAGCTGGCCGCGGCGGTATCGACGCCGGTGGCCCACGGCCTCGTCCATCTGCGTCCACAGCGCCGGGTGGGCAGGGACGGTCAGCAGCACATGGCCGCCGTCGTTGAGGTGCCGGTGCATCCACTCCACGGCCGCAGCGTCGCCTTCGATGTGCTCCAGCACGTCAGCCAGGACCATCAGGTCGAACCGTCTGGCCAGAGGCTCCGGCACGGCAGCGCGAACCAGCGCCACCTTCCCGCCCCACTTGCCGGCCAGGTGGTCCAGCGCTTCGGGGTTCGGGTCGATACAGGTCACCTGCCCGTAGGCCAGCAGCAGTGGCACATGCACGCCGAAGCCGCAGCCCACATCCGCCACGGCCAGCCCGCCACGCCGCCGCAGGTGCCGCTCCAGCACCGCCGCCACGACCCGCCTCCGCGCCCGCCACCACCAGTGGCTGTCCTGGACGGCACACATCAAGCTGGCTTCGGCTTCGTCCACGGCCCGGCTCCAAGGGTCCGGCGGCGACCTTCCCGGCAAGGCGCGCCCGACCGAGATGCCTCACGGCCATATGAATCTGTCCCGCAACAACTGAAGATAGTACGCCGCGCCCCAACGGAGTATCTGGAGCTTCCGCCGCCCGCCGATCCTGGGCGGCTCGTCGCCCGGGATCTCGGCCACCTTCAACTTCCGCCTGGCGCAGCGGACGGAAAGCAGCGGCTCCCAACTGATGTGAGTGCGGAACAACCTCTCGGGCAGGCGGAAGGCCCTCTCGCCGTCGAGCCCCAGCAGCCGGATCAGCTCCTTCCGGTAGGCCCGGAATATCACCATGATGTCCGTGTACCGGCCGCCGTAGAGCACATTGACCGTCCGCGTGAACAGCCAGTTGCCGAAGGCGGTGACGACGTCGTCGTCCAGGCTGACCGCCCCGTCCAGGTAGCGCGAGGCGATGACCATGTCGTAGCCTTCCTCCATCTTGTCCAGCAGCCGGGGGATAAGCTCGGGGATGGAGTTGCCCTCGGGGCTGAAGGTGACGATGACCTCGCCGAGTACAAGGGGCAGGGCCTCGAGGTACCCCGTGCGGATGCCGGGGCGGCGTTGCACGTGCACGACGTGGCCAAGCTCGCGCGCGTACTCGGCGGAGCCGTCGGTCGAGCCGCCGTCCAGCACGACGACCTGGTCCACCCACTCCCGGCGGATGCGCGGCATGATGGCGCGCATCCCCTCTATCTCGTTGAGCACGGGGATCAGCAAGGTCGTCTTGAAGGGGCGCCGCCGAGGGGCGACGGGGCCCGAAAGGTCATTCATGGCAGCTCCATTATCGCCGCCCGTCGGCGGGACCTTCAAGGCGGGGGCAAAGGAGCACGACCCGTCGCTGGCTGCGTGCCCACCAGCTCGTCGATCAGCCTCTTGACTGCCTCCACGGTGGCACCCTCCACGCAACGGCGGTAGGCCTTCCGCCGCACCTTCTCGATCTCGAACGCCCCCTCAGCCTGAGCCAGCCCGTAGAAGCGCGACCCGTATCGGATGACGTTGAAATCCTTGTATCCCTCCAGGACCAGTTGCGGCTGAAGTTGCCCGGTCGGGCTGGCCGCCTTCTCCACGGCCCGGCTCAGGCGCCGGCGCACCTCCCGCCTGTATTGCGCCGTGCCCCACGCCTCGTAGGCCACGAAGGCCGCCAGCAGCCCCACCGGCACGATGACGAACCATGCCTCCAGCAGGCGTCGCAGCAGCGGGCGCCGACCGGCACCGGGAGGTACCGGACTCGCCGGGCCTGACTTCGCCGCCGCAGGCCGGCCAGCGCGGGAGGCCAGTTCCGCCAGGAGCGTCTCGGCCCGGCGGGAAAGGGCCTCGAGCCGCTCCAGCATCGCGGCGCGGGCCGGGCCGGAGAGCCCCGGCAGGACGTCCAGGCGCTCCTCCATGCCCTTCAGCGCCGCCTGGACCTCCCGCAGCAGGCGCTGCTCGGGGCGGAGCGACCTCAGCAGCTTCCAGTACAGCCACACCGTTATCACCGTGTTGACCACCACGGCGACGAACAGGAACGACATGGTGGAATTGTAGATGACCGAGTAGCGCCGCAGGGGATAGGGGTAAGGGCCGGAGTCGGTCTCGGAAGGCTTGAGGGCCTTGAACTCGCGCTCAATCTGCTCCAGCCGGCCCGCCAGCGGCCCAGCCGCGGGCCCGGCGCCGCCGCCCAACTGGCGCCTCAGGCCGGCCAACTGAACCAGCACGACCGCCAGCAGGCACAGCACGACGGCCAGGCCGGCCGCCACCGCCGGCAGCATCCACCGCGGGTTGTTGGCATCCTTGGGCATCCATAGTCCCCTTCAGTCGTGCGGGGCGTCCGCCACGCCGGCCACGGCGCGCCCACCGCCGCCCCGACGCCTTGGCCTGCGCATCGGCCGGATGGACCAGAAGACGTAGCAGGCGCCAAACCACAGCGACGCCCAGAAGGGCCACCTCGCCGGCCAGGGATTGTACTCGAAGCGCACGCGCGACCTGCCCGGCGGAATCCAGACGGCCTTGTGGACCAGGTTGGCCCGGTACACCTTCCTCCGCCGCCCGTTGACCCGCGCGGTCCAGAAACGATCGTACCCGTCGGCATAATACAGCAGGCACTCCCGCTCGGCGCGGACCTCGAGCACCAGGTGATTGAAGCCGAAGTCCCTGACCTCAACCGCCGGGGCGGTCTCGGGCGGGCGGTACGGCACCTCAATCGCGTCCCGCCCGCGCAGCCCATCGACCGTGAGCACGGCCACGTCCGAGAGGTTCGGCAGGCGCTTGAGCACCCGCATGGCCGCCCCCTTGCTGCGGGCGTAGTACACCTTTGAGGGAAAGCGGATTCTGGGCACCTCGTCGCCGGCGAGCTGGCGGAACTTCCATCGCGGCAACTGCTGGGAGACCCGCCTCAACAGCACCGAGTGCATGTAATTGAAATATGTGTGCCGGGCGCGAATCCGCTCCACGCCGTCCTC
>MVCS01000142.1 GCA_002049885.1 Planctomycetales bacterium 4484_123
GCCGCCGGTTCTTGAGCATCGACTCGCGGATGAAGCGCATGGCCGCCCAGTCGATGACCTTGAACCGCTGGCGATTCAACAGGTGGATGATGACGGGCACAGTGGCCGCCGCTGCCCCGCCCACGAACAACCATGGATGCATGAACGGCATGGCTATACCTCAGGCATCAGGCACCAGGAACGAGAGACCGGGCACCTGGCATTCGGCATTTGGCATTCGATGCAGAACACCGACCCGCGGCGTCCCCGGCGGCCGGCACGGCTCCACCCCGCGCCGGAGCGGTTGCCAAGCACGGCCGCGGATGACGAACGCCGAACGCCAAATGATTGCTTGTGCCTCATGCCTCGTGCCCTATGCCTGTCTTTTACCTCTTCGACCCGGTCTTGCGCACGGCCGCGGCCCGGGCGGCCAGGAAGGCCAGCAGGGCCGCGTCCAGGTGATCGATTCGCTCACCGATGCAGCGCCGCTTGACCTCCGAGCAGAACTGCCCCACTGCCTCCAGGTAGCCTCGGCGCAGTGCCCGGGGCTCGACGACCAGTTCGCCGGCGGCCTCCAGGCCGCGGAACAGCGTGTTGCCCTGGAAGGGGAAGGTCAGCTCGTCGGCGTCCATGATGTGCAGCACGATGACCTCGTGGTTGCGGTGCCGGAAGTGCCGCAGCCCACGCATGAGCCCATCGATGTCCACGAACAGGTCGGAAACCAGGCAGACCACCCCCCGCCGGGGGACCTTCTCGGCCAGGTTGTGGCAGACGTGCTCGATGGTGGTCTTCCGCACCAGTTCCGAGATGTCCAGGGCGTGGACGAAGCTCTTGATCTGGTTGGGATTGGCCGAGGGCGGCAGGTACGAGCGCAGGTCCTCGTCGAAGGTGGCCAGCCCCACGGCGTCCTGCTGGCCCAACAGCAGATGGGCCAGGGCCGCCGCCGCACAGGCACCGTAATGGAACTTGCTCAGGCGGTCCGAGCGCCAGCCGCCCACCTCGCCGTATCGCATCGACTCGCTGACGTCCACCAGGAAGATGGCTCGCAGGTTGGTCTCTTCCTCGTACTGCTTGATGTAGAACCGGTCCGCCCGGCCCCAGACCTTCCAGTCGATGTGCTTGATGTCGTCGCCGGGGACGTACTCGCGGTGTTCGGCGAACTCCACCGAGAAGCCGCGGAACGGGCTGCGGTGCATGCCGGCAATGAAACCCTCCACCACCAACCTGGCCCGGAGGTCCAACCGGCGAATCTTGCTCAACACCTTCGGGTCGAGATATTTCTGAAGCTCAGTCTTGGTCATGTGCCGCCCGTCGATTCCTGAACTCGTGAACCCGTTGACTCGTTGACTCGTGAACTCATGAACCCGTTGATTCGCAGACTCCTTGATTCGTGCACTCGACGCGCCCGTGGGCTCGTCGATTCCCTCGGCCGGCCATTCGCCAATCGCCACTCACCCGCTATCTCATGGCCGCTCATGGCCCAGACGATGGATGCCCGATGCCTCATGCCCGGCGCCTGGTGTTTGGTGCCTGGTCGCTGGTGTGTCATTTCTTCAGGACGCCTGCGGTATCGGGGCTGGAGCCAATGGGGCCGGCCTTGGCAGGGATGGTCTCCAGCAAGCTATCGACGATCCTGTCGGTGGTGAAGCCCTCGGCGTCGGCATTGAAGTTGGTGACGATCCGGTGCCTCAGCACAGGCTTGGCCACGGCCTGGATGTCCTCGGTGGAGACGTGGTAGCGCCCGTGCAGCACGGCGCGGACCTTCCCGCCGACGACCAGGTACTGGCAGGCCCTGGGCCCGGCCCCCCAGGAGACGTAATCGCTGATGAAGTCCGGCACGCCGCCCTCGTGCACCCGGGTGGCCCGCACCAGCCGCATGGCGTACCGAATGACATGATCGGCCACCGGCACCCGGCGGATGGTGCGCTGAATGTCGATGATGGCCGGCCCGTCCAACACCGGCTTGAGCTGGGGTTCCTCCAGGGCGGTGGTCAGCCGGATGATGTCGAACTCCTCAGCCTCGGAGGGGTAGCCCACGAAGATCTTGAACATGAAGCGGTCCTGCTGAGCCTCGGGCAGGGGGTAGGTGCCTTCCTGTTCGATCGGGTTCTGCGTGGCCAGTACGAAGAATGGGTCCTTCATGGGCATGCGGTTGCCGCCCACGGACACCTGGCGCTCCTGCATGGCCTCCAGCAGGGCGGCCTGGGTCTTGGGCGGGGTGCGGTTGATCTCGTCGGCCAGGATGATGTTGTTGAAGATGGGCCCCTCGAGGAACTTGAACTCCCGCCGGCCCGTGGCGCGGTCCTCCTGGATGACCTCCGTGCCGGTGATGTCCGAGGGCATGAGGTCCGGCGTGAACTGGATGCGAGCGAACCCCAGGTCCAGGCACCTGGCCAGGGACGAGACCATCAGCGTCTTGGCCAGCCCCGGGACGCCCTCCAGGATGGCGTGGCCGCGGGCGAAGATGCACATCAACAACTGTTCCAGCACCTCCTCCTGGCCCACGATGGCCCGGGCCATCTCCTTCCGCAGGACCGCGTAAGCCTGCGTGAGCCGTTCCACGGCCGCCAGGTCCTCGTCGGTGAGCTCGGCGGCGCCGGCCGGCCCCGCCGGCGGCGCCGCGGTCTGCTGCGAGGGGATGGGAATGGCCTCGCCGCAGGCCGGACACTTGGCATACTTGCCGGCATACTCATCCGGCACGGTGCACTTCTTGCCGCACTTGCAGGTAATGACAATGCTCATCCAGTTTCTCCCACGCAGCTAGCTGATTACTCGAAAACGCCCGGCCACTCACCCGTCCCCGGCCAACCGGGCCGGGAGATGAACCGGGCCACGACCACGAATCACGCAAATCACCAAACCACACGAATGCAGGATGACGCATCCGAACGCATCGGCGCCACGGTCTGCCCGGGCGCCGCTATTTCTGGCATATCGGCAGGTATCCGTAGGGCAGTTGCAGGATGATGGCGGCGATGGCCGTGCCGTAGGTGGTCCCCACACTGTCGCCCATCCACGAGCCGTCCACCGCCTGTCGTTGGAGCAGGCGGTTTCGAATCTTGGGGTAGTAGTTCTTCCAATCCTCCCCGCCGCGCTGGTAGAGCCCCTGGGCCATGTAAAAGTGGGTATAGAAGTAGTGCCCGCTGAAGCGGCTGACGCTGACGTTGCGCCGGCAGTAGGCGACGAGCTTCTCCACCATGCGGGCCTCGGGGCTGTCCGGGCCGCCGCGCTGGCGGTCGTACACGCCGGCGGCGTAGAAGCAGGCGATGGCCGCGGCGGAGATGGCCGGGCGGGACGAGCCCCGGCTGCGGGAGGAATAGCAGATGCCCCCGTCGGCCTGCTGGCAGTAGCGCAGGTACTTCACCGCCCGCTCGATGGTGCTGCGGGGGACCTTGATGCCCACGTTCCGGCAGGCCCGGAGGGCCTGGAGCTGGGTGACCGTGACCGAACCCTCATCCGAGCGCCGATTTGGCGTGTAGATCCACCCGCCGGCATGATCGCGGGCCGGGCCCAGGTCCGACTGCGCCTGGGCCGTCAGCCTCACCGCCCGGTGCAGCACCTTGCGGATCCGCTCGGAGAAATCCTTGTTCAGCTCGACACCGTAGCACTGGGCCAGGAACAGCATGCTGAAGCCGTGGCCGTACATGCTGCGGCTCTCGCCGGTGGGCCCGCAGATCAGCCCGTCCTTGCTCGACTCGGCCAGCCGGAGGATGAACAGCATGGCCTTGCGGGCCTGCTTGGCATAGGGCCCGCTCTCGGGCGTGGAGCCGGAGGCCAGAAAGGCCATCCCCGCCAGGGAGGTCATCACCGCCGGGTAGCTGTAACCGCCGTAGCCGCCGGTGTTGAACCAGCTTCCGTCGGCCCGCTGGGTGCGGGCGAGGTACTCCAGGCCCTTCTCTATGGCCTTGACCGTCTCGGGGGTCATCATCTCCGGCAGCACCCGGCTGGGCGGGGCGGCATGGGCCACACGCCCGCCGGGCCCGCCAACCTCGCCGCCCGCCGGCAGCAGCAGGGCCAGCACCGCCACGGCCCACAGGGGCCGGCGGGGCGGAATGTGCCTCTTCGTCTTCATTCACTCCCTTCCATATACCCAGATGCCCTTGTGGGTCTCGACGACCACACGCCCGTCGCAGATGGCCGGGCTGGACAGCCACATGTGCCGGAAGTACCGCTGCTGGGCGGCCCGGCGGCCGCGGACCAGCCCGGTGCGCGAGACCACCACCGTCTGGACCACCTTGCCGGTGACGGCGTCCAGGATGAACACCTTGGAATCGCGCATGTAGGACTGGGCCTTGACCAGCACGGTCACGTGGCTGCGGCAGACCTCCAGCGGCATGACGTACACGTAGGGCTGGAGCCCGCCCAGAGCGCCCAGAGTCAGGTCCGCCACCCACAGCAGCCGGCCGGTACGCACGTCGAAGGCCTGGAGGCAGGGATTGCGGATGTACGCCACCACCTGCCCCGGTATCGACAACCGCGGGCCCACCCCGGGCCGCCTGCCGGCCACCACGTACAGCCTCTGACCCATCAGCTCGGCCGAGACGGGATACACCACCTGCCCGCCCACCGCCCGCAGCTCGAAGGTGCGCACGATTCCACCGTTATGGGCCAAACTGCGCAGCTCCACCAACCGGCTGTTGACGCCCGGCGAGACCACCATGTGGGTGCCGGTGAGGTCCAGGAACGCCGCCTGGCCGCTGCGGGCCAGGTGCACGGTCCAGATGGGCTGGTCCAGTCCCAACATGGGTTCAATCATGCGAATGGAGCCGCCGTCGTTGACCACCAGCAACCCGTCACGAGTCAGGCCGACTTGTCCCAGCTTCGACTCCATCCGGACCGACCCCACCAGCCGCCCCCCGGCGGTCAGGTCGTACACGCTGGCCTGCCGCCGCGACGAGGGGCCGTGTGCCGTCACCAGCACCCCGCCGGCAATCAGCGGCGGCATCCACCAGGACATCTGCGAGCGGGCAAGCCTGTGGCGCCACAGCAGCCGGCCGGTGGCCGGGTCCAGGGCCGCCAGACCGCCGGTGTTGTCCAGGATTATCAGGTGTGAGGCGTCCAGGGCCGCCGAGTTGAAACGGCTCAGCAGGGCATCGGCGGTGCCCTTGGCCCAGCACAGCTTGCCCGTGCGGACATCCACGCAGGCCAGCCCGCCGGGGCAGGCCAGGGTGAGCCGAGTCCCGCCCGCGGTGAGCCCCGCCGCCACGCGCTGGGCCCACCACGTGCCGTGGGTCTGGAACCGGTTGACGTCAAGCCGCAGCGTCGTCTGCCAGCGCAGCGCCCTGGAGAAGGAAACCGCAGCCGGGTCGAACAGCAACAGCTTGTTGCCCTGCAGCAGGAAGATACAACCGCCGGCGCGGATGGGCCGGCCCCGGCGGTCGCGGAGAATCACGGCATCCTGGCCCCCGCCGAACAACTGCCGCAGTCTGGTGGTACACCATGGCCCGACCCAGTGAGGCACAGGGCGATGCCGGGCTGTCGGGATACTCCAGGTTGACCCGGCTGAGACAGACAGAGGCCCGGGCCAGGTCCTCCCGCCGCCGCCGGGGGTCGGGCCCCCTCAACGCCCGGCGGTAGTAGCACTCACCCGCCCGCACCAGGGCCACAGGGGCGTGCACGCTGTGGCGGTAGGTATCGGCCACGCGAACCATGGCCTCCGGGTCGCCGGCGCGCACGGCGGCGGCGAGCCCGGCGGCGGCCTTGCGGTCGAAGGCCGAA
>MVCS01000143.1 GCA_002049885.1 Planctomycetales bacterium 4484_123
CGGTTTGCCTTGATGGGCGTGACCGTGGCGCCGGGCTTTGAGTACGATGACTACGAGCCCGGCGGCCGGGCCGAACTCGTCGGGCGCTACCCGGACAGGGAGGCCTTGATAAAGCTGTTGACCTGAGCGGCAGGCCGGTCAGGGCAGGATAGCGGAGGGCGTCACATGAGCATGAATGGCGGTGACCTGCTTTGGGAGGTGTGTCTGCTGCGGGATCGTCTCAGCAAGCGCAGTTCCAGTTGGGACCGCACGGGCGGCAATGCCGATTGGGCCAGGGTCGAGCCGGGCCAGACCATCACGCTGTTGGATGAGTCGGGCCCCGGCTGCGTGAAGCACGTTTACTGGACCCATATCGAGCCCAAGGAGGCCCCGCGACTGAACGTCTTCCGCGGCTTCGTGCTGCGGGCGTTTTGGGACGGCGAGCAGAGCCCCAGCATCGAGGCACCGCTGGGCGACCTTTTCGGCGTGACCAACGGGATGGTCCGGCCAATCAGGTCGCTGGCATTCACCACCAACCCTGGCCGAGAGGGCGAGGATTATTCCTGGGGCTACCTGCCCATGCCGTCTGCTCGCGGGGCGACCATGGAGCTGGAAAACCAAGGCCCCATCGGCTCGAACATCTGGTTCCACGTCGATTACGAACTGTACGGGGACGCCTCGGCGATTACGCCCAACGCCGGCCGACTGCACGCCCAATGGCGGCGCGAGCGCAGGACCCAGCCGGTTGCCCGGCCCGGAGGGCCGGAGGAGATCAAGAACCTCACTGGAGAGGATAACTATGTAATCCTCGAAGCCAGTGGCGACGGCCAGTTCGTCGGCTACTTCCTGACCGTGGTCAACAACCGCCGCAATTGGTACGGAGAGGGGGACGACATGATCTTCATCGACGGGGAGCCCTTCCCGCCCTTGATCCATGGCACGGGGACGGAGGAGATATTCGGCGGTGGGGCCTCCCCGTCGGAGGAGTACACAGGGCCCCACACCGGCTTCCACTGCATCGAGAACCGGGCGGGCTATCGGTGGTGGGGCACCAACGGCATGTACCGTTTTCACCTCACCGACCCCATCCGCTTTCGGAGGTCCATCCGGGTGACTATCGAGCACGGTCACGGCAACGACCTGGCCAACGACTACGCATCCACCGCCTTCTGGTATCAGATCGAACCGCACGGCCAGATGCACCGCCTTCTGGTATCAGATCGAACCGCACGGCCAGATGTCCGAGCTTCCGCCCCTGGAGGACAGGCGGGTGAACTTCCAGGGGCAACAGCCTGGGCGGCCCTGCGGGCGGCCCGGCCGGGACTAGCTTCCGCAGAAGACCTTCCGGGGATGGCCCTGCCCAGTTTCAGTTTCTCGGCCTGTTCCGCCGTCGCCGTGACTTGCGGCAGGTGCGCCAAGGCCGTCAGTGGAGCCAGCAGGTCCCGCTCGGGCTGGAGCCGCTCAGGCCTGATGGACTGCTCGAGCTTGAACGGCCCGACGGCCGTCCTGACCAGCCGGCTACAGTACGCCCCGGTGCCGAGGGCCTGGCCGAGGTCCCGGGCCAGCGAGCGGATGTACGTCCCCCGCCCGCAGGTCACCGCCAGTTCCAGCAGCGGATACTCGTACCCTCGCAGCTCGATGCGGTGGATGGTGACCGTCCTGGGCCGGAGATCGACCTTCCTCCCGGCCCGGGCCAGCTCGTAGGCCCGCCCCCCGGGGACGTGCACGGCCGAGTACGTCGGTGGGAGCTGCTGGATGGTGCCCACGAAGCGGGCGAGCACCTCGCGCACGGCGTGCTCGGATGGAGCCCGGGCCGTCGGGGCAGGGGTGATGGTCCCCTCCGGGTCGTCCGTGGTGCTGGTGGCGCCCAGTGTGAGCTGGGCTTCGTAGCACTTGGGCTGGTCCTGGACGTACCCGGCCAGCCGGGTGGCCCGGCCAGCGCAGATCACCACCACGCCCTCGGCGAACGGGTCCAGCGTCCCGGCATGGCCCAGCTTGACCTTCCGGCCCAGCCGCCGCCGTAGCTGGCGGATCAGGTCGAAGCTGGTCGGTCCGGGCGGCTTGTGAACGTTGAAGAAGCCGAACATGCAGCCGTGCCTCGGCGGCATTGTGCGCCCGGGTGCCCCGGCCTGGCAAGGGTACCCCGACGCCGCCGGCGGGACCGTGGCCTCCTCCCGAACGATCCGGGCTAATCCAATTGCTCCACTCCGGTCGATATCAGCTCTTGGGCCCGGCCCAGGATGGTCGCCGGGCAGGTATCGGGAGTTCACGGATGAACCACCCCTGTAATGCCGCGTTGAGTTCCTGGACCGCCCCGGGTCTCCAGAAGCGTTTCACTCTCCGCCAGGCCAACCGGGCACTGGTGCTTGTTCGCCGCATCGTCGCCGACGTCGTGGCCGACTTCGGCCGGGTGCAGGAGCTCCAGGAGATCCTCGAGCTGGAGCAGCAGTTCGGCTCGCCGGAGTATCTCCGTGAAGTGCACGGGCAAATGGTGACGGTGGTAAGCCGGCTGCAATGCTGCCTGGAGGAGCTGGCCGCGGTCGGCGTGGTGCTGCGGGACTTCGGGCGCGGCGTGGTGGATTTTCCGGCGCGCGTGGCCGGCAGGGACGTCTGCTTCTGCTGGCAGTTCGGGGAGCAGACCGTCCAATACTGGCATGGACCCGGGGGGGGACTGGCTGACCGGAAACCCATTTCCGAACTCATCGAGGCACTGGCGCCGTCGCCGGTCGAGAACGCCTGAGAGGTCGGCCTGTAGGGGCTGTAGGGGTCAGTCGGACTGGCTGGCTGGCGTAATGGGCGGCCCGGATGGTCTCCGGTCAGGCCGATCGCCCCGTCCCTGACGTCTGGTAATGCGGGCTAGGCGGCAGGGCAGTCCCTTGTCGTCCGCCATCGATCCTTCCTCATTTGAGTGCAGGTCAAGGTCGTATCGTATAGTGTCGATGTACGCTCCGACGGGTCGGGTGGTCCAGGAGGAAAGAGGTGGGCCTATGAACGGCGGCGCGGCGTCGGCTGAGGCGGTGGCCGTGACCAGGGCGAGCCTGATGCAGAACCTCCTCGAGGTCAGCATCGATCTGTCCGCCTCTTCCGGCCGGCGCCAGATGCTGGAGATGATCCTCACCGAGGCCCGCCGCCTGAGCGGGGCCCAGGGGGGCAGTCTGTACGTTCGCCGCGGCGACCGTCTGGAGTTTGTCGTCGCCCAGAATGACACGCTGGACCTCAGCGGGCATCCGGGGATGCTCTCCGGGATGGGGTTGCCGGTCGGGGGGGATTCTGTGGCGGGCTTTGTGGCCGCCTCGGGCCAGGCGGTGAATATCCCGGACACCTTCCGCCTGCCCGAGGGCACGCCGTTCCGCGTGGACCGCCGCTTCGACGCTGCCGTCGGCTACCGCACGCGGAGCATACTGGCCCTGCCCCTGGTGGCGCCCAACGGCGAGGTGGTCGGCGTGCTGGAACTCGTCAACAGGGCCGGACCGGACGGGACGGTGGGCGCCTTCGAGGCCCCGGAAGGTTCGCCCATCAGTTCGCTGGCGGCCGTGGCCGCCGTCAGCGTGCACAATGTGCTGCTGAGCGAGCAACTCAAGCAGGCCCGGCTCGATACCATCATTCGCCTGGCGGTCGTGGCGGAGTTCCGCGACCAGGACACCGCCGACCATATCCTTCGCATGAGCCACGTTTGTGCCCTGACCGCCAAAGCCATGGGCCTCTCGGCAGATGAGGTCGAACTCATCCAGGCCGCCAGCCCCATGCATGACATAGGCAAGGTCGGAATCCCGGATTCCATCCTGCTCAAACCGGCGGCCCTGACGTCGGATGAGCGCCGCATCGTGGAGACACACACCCTCATCGGTGCGGAGATACTGGCCAACCCATCCAACCAACTGATGCAGACCGCCGGCGAGATCGCCCTGTCGCACCACGAACGCTGGGACGGCGGTGGCTATCCCCACCACCTGGCCGGGGAGCGGATCCCGCTGCCGGCCCGGATAGCCTGCCTTGCTGACGTCTTCGACGCCCTGGCCACCAAGCGCTGCTACAAAGGCGCCTACCCGCTCGAACAGGTGGTGCAGATAATCAAGGACCAGAGCGGCCGGCAGTTCGACCCAGCCGTCGTGGAGGCGCTGTTCGAGGTCTTCGACGACGTTACGGTTGCATACTGAGCCGTCCGCCCTGCACCGTCTGCAATGACGATGCACGACCCGCATTCGTGGGGGCCGGTTCATCCGTGGTCGGCTCAGACATCCAGGTCCAGCCACAGGGGGAAATGGTCGCTGAGGAAGGTGCGGGCGGCCGCGTCGCCGACCATCCGCTCCCGGGGCAGCGTACCGTAGCCGTGGATGCATCCTTCCAGGCGACGTTGGACCCATATTTGATCCCCGCGTTTGCCTGCCACGTTGGTGGGCCGGTGAGCCTGCCCAGTCACCACCGCCGCGTCCAGGTAGCCCAGGCTCATCAGGCATCGGCCCACGGGCCCGCCGGGTGGCTCGTTCAAATCGCCCAGCAGCACCGCGGGCGGCTCCGGCGAACACAGGACGGAGCGCAGCTCCGCCACCCGCCGCTGCACCGCCAGTTCCCTGCCGAGCTGCCGCGATGAAGGAAGGTGAATGTTGCAGACCCGCACTGCCGGCAGGCACCGGCCGGGCAGCTCCACCGTCTGCCACATTCGCTGCGGCCGGGGCTGCCCCGCCTTCCCGTCCGCCACTGGCTGGCCGTTGCGGTAGAACGTCGCCACCCCATACTGCCCCAGTTCGGCCCCCTCGGCATACGTGCCGGGCATCCCCACTGCCCGGGCCAGGCGCTCGAACGTGGCCCGATCCTGGAGCTCCTGGAGTGCCAATACGTCCGGGCGAAGCTCAAGGTAGATTCCGACCAGTGCGTCCATCACCGCCTGCACCGGCTCGCCCGGCCTATCCGTCGTGAAGGGCATGCCCTGGAACCAAAATGCGTTGTGGCTGACGATGCGCATGCCGCACCGGCGGGGGAGGGTATCCGATCCGGCCGGTGATTAGAAGCATCCAGCACGCCGCCGCCGACCGGCGTCCGCCGGGCGGGGGCAGCTCGGTCTTGTCCTCGGAGCCGGCCTGGAGATTGGGCTTGTCTGCCCGCTGCCGAGGGCAAGAATAGATTTCATGAAGGTCCTGTTCTGTGGCAGTGGCCGGTGCGGGCTGCCGACGCTGCGCCGCCTGGCTGATGCTGGACACGAGGTGGTGGGGGCGGTCAGCCAGCCTCCGCGCCGGGCCGGGCGAGGCGGGAGGCTTCGGCCCACGCCGGTGGCAGAACTGGCCGGGGAGCTGGGCCTGGAAGTGATGGCCGTGGAGGACATCAACGACCCGCGGGTGGTCCGCGACATGGCCGCCGCAGGAGCGGACGTGACGGTCGTGGTGGACTTCGGCCAGAAGCTGGGCCTGCCTGCGCGGTCGGCCGCCCGGCTGGGCGCGTTCAACATGCACGCATCACTGCTGCCGGCCCTGCGCGGCGCCGCCCCCATCAACTGGGCCATCATTCGCGGCTGCGAGCGGACCGGCGTGACCACCTTCCGCATGGTAGATGCCATGGACGCCGGCGAGATTTTCTCCCAGCGCGAGACGGAGATCGGCCCCGAGGAAACCGCCGAGGAGTTGGAGACACGCCTGGCCGAGCTGGGCGTGGAGACGGTCTTGGAGACGCTGGAGAAGCTGGCCGCGGGCGAACTCCAGGGCCGGCCTCAGGACCACTCACGGGCGACCCGGGCACCGCGGTTGAGGAAGTCGGACGGCCGAATCGACTTCGCCGCGGACGCGGTGAGTATTCGCAACCTGATCCACGGCACCTGGCCCTGGCCGGGCGCCCAGGCGAAGTACATCTCGCCGGAGGGCCGGGCGGTGGATGTCATCCTTGGCCGGGCCCGTTCGCTGGCGGGAGGGCACAGCCTGGCCCAGCCGGGCACGGTGCTGGACGACCTGACTGTGGCCACCGGCCAGGGGCGATTGGCAATCCTGGAAATCAAGCCCGCCAACCGGAGGCTCATCGGCTGGCGCGACTTCGTCAACGGCTACCGCGTCCGGCCTGGGACGAGGTTCGTCTCCACGGCGCCATGAGCCCGCGCTCGACCAACCCGCGCGAGCTGGCCCTCTCGGCCCTGTGCGACCGCGCGGGGAACGTCACCGCCCACCTGGACCG
>MVCS01000144.1 GCA_002049885.1 Planctomycetales bacterium 4484_123
CCGCCCGGGCCCGACCGGCCCGGACGCGAAAGCAATTGCTGAGCGCCCCGGCTCGGGGCACAATGACCCTTGATGGCCAGACGCAAGGGCAAGTCGCGCCGGCGGGTCAAGGATTGGCAGCGCCGGGTGCGCCAGACGGGCGACCCGGACGCCCTCGACGAGGCACACGAGACCGAACCGCTCCAGCCCCAGCGCGTCAAGCTCCCGCCGGACAGGGTCAGCGGCCCGGGCGAGGCGGAGCTGGCGGACCGGCCGCGAGCCGAGGGCATGGTCACCGCCGTGTATGCCCGCGGGGCCTACGTCCGCATCGGCGGCAAGGACCTGCCGTGCAGCATCGCCAAGACCTTCCGCGCCCCGCCGGAGGCCACCCCGCTGGCCGTGGGCGATCAGGTGACCGTGGCCCTGACCCCGCCGGAACACAGCTCCGGCAAGGTGGAGTTGGACAAGGACCGGGCAGACGGGGTGATCCTCTCGCGCCGGCCCCGCCGCAGTGCCGTGTCGCGCCCGCCGGGGCTTCGCGGCCGGCGGCGCCGGCAGTACGACGAGCCGGTGCCGGAGAAGGTCATCGTCGCCAACATGGACATCCTGCTCATCGTCACCTCCACCTGTCAGCCGCCGCCCAGGCCGGGACTGATCGACCGCTTCTGCATCGTCGCCGACCGCGGTGAGATGGAGCCGGTGGTCGTTTTCAACAAGATCGACCTGGGCCCGCCGGATGAGGCCCTGCTGGAGGAACTGACCGGCGGCGGCCTGCGGACAGTCTGCTGCTCGGCCCTGCGCGGCGACGGCCTACGGCCTGGAGGAGCTGGTGAAGGTCATCGGCGGGCGTCGCAGCGTGCTGGCGGGCGCCTCGGGGGTGGGCAAGTCCACCCTGGTCAACGCCCTGGTGCCCGGGGCCAACCTGCCCACCGGGCCGGTGCGCCAGAAGGACCAGCGCGGCCGACACGTGACGGCGGCGGCCTCCGTCCACGAACTGCCCGGCGGCGGGCTGATCGTCGATACCCCCGGCATCCGCGAGCTGGCCATGGGCATCGAGGCCACCGAATTGCCCTGGTACTTCCCCGAGATTGCCGAACTGACGCCCCGGTGCCGATTCAACGACTGCACCCATAGCCACGAGCCGGGTTGTGCCGTCCGCGCCGCGGTAGAGGCCGGGGCCATCTCCGCCCGCCGCTATCGCAGCTACCTGCGCATCCTCGAGACCCTGTGATTCAACCGCCCCCCGCGGCGACGCGCAGTGCCGTCATTGCCGACAACCGGTCGTCATGAGACCCATTATCGCCGGTCGGCTCGCCGGCCAGGACGCACCCTGCAACCCGCGTGAATGGAACCCGGTAGATTGCAAATGCCCCCTTCACATCGCCGGTCCCGGGTGGTATGATGCCGGCGGACCTGCAAGGTCAGGCAACGGCCAGAAAGGCCGTGGGTCTTGCCGAGACGGCCTCATACGTTCTTCCTATCTGCGCGGTCTTGGGTTCTGACTGACAACTCGGCTTTGTGGCTTACTCAGTGCGCGGCTCGATGGCCGGCGGGCACGGTGAGGCTGGCGGTTCTCGGACGAACCGCCGGTGCAGCCCGCGAGCCAGAGGCCAGACGGACCGCCCGGAGTCCGAGCCGAACCTATCAGCCAGGGCCTAAGGTCCACACCATTACGGTTATGGTCCATTCCACAGGAAAGCAGGTGGCCCATGTGCGCTATCGAATCCAACCTGTCCGAGGCACGCCGCGGCGACCCCGCCGGAGGAACCGAGGCCCCGAAGCGGCACTTCGAGCTGGCACTGGCCGAACTTGCCGACGCCCTGGTGGCCGGCAAGACCGAGCCCATCTGCGCCGCCTACCTGACACTGAGGCGGCTCGAGCACGGTATCGAGCCCGGCGCCCTGCTGGGCAGGATCGAACGGGCCCTGGGCGACCAGGCCCCGGCGGCCATCCTCTCGGCCTTCAGCCGACGCCACTGCTTCATGTGCGACCGCGGCACCAACCCCTGCCACACCTGCGAGGGCACCGGCCTGGTGGACCGCTTCCGCTGCCCCAACTGCGAAGGCCTGGGCGTGGAGGCGTGCATGTTCTGCCTGAGCAGCGGCTGGAGTCCGCTGGAGGACATGCCGGAAGAGCTCCGGCCGGCGGTGCGGAGGCTGCGAACCGCCCAGCTCCGCAAGGAGCTGGACCGCCTGGCCGCCCTGCCCATGGACAGGGCCCTGGCATCGGCCCGCAAGGCCGGCCCCGAGAAGCGCCGCGACCTGGCCACATGGCTTCTCCGCCTGCTGGGCCGAGTGAACGTGCTGGGCAACCGGCAGGCCGAGCGAGGCCCGCTGCCCGGCGCGGAGGAAGCCACGCGCCGGGCCAACCAACTGCTCGGGGCCCTGCGGGAGTCGGTGCCAACGCAGGAGTGAACGGCGGCGTCCCGGCAAGGTCTCACGGGCCGGGGCGGTCCAGCCGACGCAGGCCGCACTCGGCGGCCCAGCGGCGCAGGCGGGCTATCTCGGCCGGGTCGGGCAGCCTCAACAGCTCCGGGAACTCGTCGGCACGATAACAGGGACGATACTGGCCCATGACGTTCATGCCCGCCCCGGGAGCGACGCGGGCGACGATGTCGATGACCTCCCGGCCGCCGGCCAGGTCCATGGGCATCACCAGGTGGCGGACCATCACTCCGCGGACGGCCAGGCCGCGGTCGTCCAGCTCCAGCGGGCCGACCTGGCGATACATCTCCGCCAGGGCCGCCTCCGCCACGGCCGGGTAGTCGGGCACGCCGGAGTACTTTCGGCCGGCCTCGGCCGAGGCGTACTTGAAGTCGGGCATGTACACGTCGATGTGGCCATCCAGCAGGGCCAGCATATCCACCGCCTCGTAGCCCCCGCAGTTGTACACCACCGGCAGCCTCAAGCCCTTGCTGCGGGCGGCGACCACGGCCTCCAGGACCTGCGGTGCGACGTGGGTGGGCGAGACGAGATTGATGTTGCTGCATCCCCGCCGGGCCAGGGCCGTCATGAGTCCGGCCAACTCCTCCGCCGAGACCTCTGTCCCCCCGGGGAAATGCGAGATGTCGTAGTTCTGACAGAAGACGCAGTCCAGGTTGCAGCACTGGAAGAAGATGGTCCCGCTGCCGCCGGCGCCGACGAGCACGCCCTCCTCGCCGAAGTGGGCACCGGCCGAGGCCACCCGGGGACGGGGCCCGGTGCGGCAGAACCCGCCGTCGCCCGCCAGCCGGTCCACACCGCAACGGCGAGGACAGACCCGGCAGGGAGCCAACATCTCCCTGGCCGCGGCCAATTGCTCGTCGGTGTCCATGACGCAACATTCTATGCCGCCTGGGTGGGCCTGGCACGGTCCAGCCAGCCGTCGCGAAGAATCCCCGAGCAGCGGAGGCCGGGCCGGCCTGAGAAATATGGCCGGACCGATTGGTCCGGCCGGGGGCTGAATCGTAGGCTCCGTTCGTCAAAGGCTCGCCTTGCCGATGCCGGAGGAGGCTCGCTCACAGGGCAGCGGCGGCGGGCCGGCAACAGTTCGCCTTAGGAGGTTGAACGATGAGAAGGTTGATTCCCACCGCCGCAGCAATGGCCATCCTGGCCCTCACGCCCGCCATCTATGCCGACGTGGTCGTGCTCGAGCCCAACCCGGCGGACCTCTACGACCTGGCCCACCAGAAGTACTACACCTGGGGCATGGACTTCGGCAGCAACGCCGGCTTGCTCCGCTTCAGTCGGGCCGTGTTGAAGTTCGATGACATCCGCAACTGGAAGAAAGAGCCCAATGTGCTCTACGTGCACCTGCTGGACTGGGTCCCCAAGGGCGTGCGCGTCCACACCGACAGCCAGGGTGGCGGAGACAACTTCGCCGGCCAGGGCGTCGAACTGGTCACGTACCACAATCTGGGCACCAGGCCCAGGGACCTCAAGTACGTCTTCGACGCCTTCGAGCTGTCCAAGCTGAACGAGTTCATCCAGAACGACGGCCGGGTGGGCCTTGGCTTCGACCCCGACTGCCACTTCTGGAACGACGGCGTGTCGCTGAAGCTCTACTACCAGGTAATCCCCGAGCCGGCCTGCATCACCCTGCTGATCATGGGCGCGGGCATGCTGCTGCTGAAGCGCCTCCGCAACAGGGGGGCCGCACTGGGCCGGTAACCGACCCCACCGATACGACATTCGTGGGTCGGGCGCTGGAACGCCCCAGGCGACCTCCGTTCCAGCGTCCGGCCTTGTCGTGCGCGCCGCCCGCCGTCGCCCCAGCTCAAAACACCCCGCCCTTGCACAGCGGTCGGCGGCGACTACACTGCCTGCATGCGAGACCTGGGAGTCTGCCAGCCATGGACCGACCGAACATCCTCTACATCATCTGCCACGACCTGGGCCGGCACCTGGGCTGCTACGGAGATGCCACGGTGCCGTCGCCCAACCTCGACCGCCTGGCCGGTCAGGGCGTGCGCTTCACCAACTTCTACGGCGCCTCCACGCCGTGCAGCCCCGCCCGCGGCTGCCTGATGACGGGCCGATACGCCCACTGCCAGGGCCTGATGGGCCTGGCCCACATCGGCTGGGGCTATCATCCCGGCACCCGGACCGTCGCCCACGACCTGGCCGGGGCCGGGTACCTCACAGCCCTGATCGGCTTCCAGCACGAGTCGCCCGACGTGAACAAGCTCGGCTACCAGCACATCTGGCGCGACTCGACCCGCAGCGACCTGGTGGCCGACGAGACCATCCGCTTTCTGGGTTCCGAGGCCCCCCGCCGCCAGCCGTTCTTCCTCAGCGTCGGCATCAGCGAGGTGCACCTGCCGTTCGACCGGGACTACTACCGATTCGACGACCCGGCCGAGGTGGCCCTGCCGGGCTTCCTGCCCGACAACGACGAGACCCGCCGGCAGATGGCGATGTTCCACGGGGCCATCCGTTTCATGGACCAGCACGTGGGCCGAATCATAGAGGCCCTGGACCGCTCGGACCTGGCCGGGAGCACCGTCGTGGTCTTCACCACCGACCACGGCATGGCCTTCCCGCGGGCCAAGAGCACCCTGTACGACCCCGGCATCGGCGTGGCCGCCATCGTGCGCATGCCCGCCGCCGCGGGCGTCGGCGGCACCGTCTGCGACGACCTCATCAGCGGGGTGGACCTGCGGCCAACGCTGTGCGAGCTGGCCGGGGTGGCGATCGCGCCGGAGGTGCAAGGCCGCAGCTTCGCCGCGGTGCTGAGAGGCCAGGGCCAGCACGATGCCCGGACCGAGATCTTCTCCGAAAAGAACTACCACAACCACTATGACCCCTGCCGGTGCGTCCGCACCCAGCGCTACAAGTACATCCGCAACTTCCGCGACGGGCCGTTCGCCTTGCTGCCCACCGACATCGAGATGGCCTTCCCCGCTCGCTGCCGCCGGGGCGACCTGAACGCCCCCCGCCCGGCAGAGGAACTCTATGACCTGTCAGCCGACCCCTGGGAAGAAAACAACCTCATCGACTCGCCCGAACACGCCCAGGTTCGCGACCAGCTCCGCGAAAGACTCCAGGCATGGATGGAACGGACCAACGACCCCGTCCTCGAAAACCCACTCATCCCCTACCCGCCGGAGCAGTTCGCCGACCGATGGTGAACACCGGGCATGAGGCACCAGGAACCAGGCATCAGGCACCAGGCA
>MVCS01000013.1 GCA_002049885.1 Planctomycetales bacterium 4484_123
CACGAGCCAAGCTTTGGGCATACATACATATCCTGCCCGGTGACCAGTTTGGATTCCCACAGCCGGCCCGCGTTGACGTAGTAGCCGCCGTTCCCGATGGACCAGTGGGCCTTGAAGATGTAGCAGTTGTACTGGCTGAGCGTGTCGCCCCAACGGCTCTCGTAGTGAGGGTGGAACAGCGAGCCGGGCTTGCCGTGGTTCTCCTGGGAATACATCCGCCAGGCCCGTCCAGGGACCCCAGGTTCGTCTGGCAGACGGCCTTGCGGGTGATATCGATGACGCGCATCGGAGAGGGCATGAGGATGGTGATCAGCAGCGCGATGATGGCGACGACCACCAACAGCTCGACCAGCGTGAAACCTGTCACGCGCACACAAAAAGCACTTCGTCGCCGTGCCATCAGGGCATCTGACATGTGAACTTCCTCTCTGTGGACCTGTAATTGCATCTTACTGTCATGGCGGTTGCTGCTAATGCACCCGAGACCCCCGGGCGGCAGGACGAGGACGTTGACCCCGGCCGGGCGCGGCGGGTATCATGGCAGCGCAGGCCGATGGAGAAACCGCTCTCATATATCGATCTTCCCGCATCGCCGGTGCTGGAACTGGCGTCGTCGTCGGCCTCTCGCAACGGGCTGCGCCTGCGCGGCCTGGTCGTTGCCCTGGGTTGCGGGGTGCTGCTGGCCTTTTCCGCCTGGCTGAAGCCCAGCGAGACGGGCGTGGGCACGCACGAGCAGCTGGGGTTGCCGCCGTGCGAGTTCATGGTGCGGACGGGCTGGCCGTGCCCCACGTGCGGGATGACCACCTCGTTCGCGGCCCTGGCGCACGGGCGCTTTGCCCTGGCCTGGCGGGCGCATCCGTTCGGGGCGATCTTGTTCGTGGCATGCGTCGTGTTGTTTCTGGCCGGCGGGTACGAGGCCCTGACCGGCCGGGACGTGCTGCGCCGGCTCCGGCCAGGCGTGTGGTGGGCGTGGGTGCTGGTGGTGGGCGTGATGGTCGGCTGGGTGCTGAAGCTGCTGATAGGCGTGGCCACCGGTACGCTGCCTGTGCGGTGAGGCCGCCGTGGAGGGGAGAGAATCCATCATGAGGCACGGCCTGCCGATTGTGTTTATCCTGAGCGCCTCGTTGTGCGGGTGCAGCGGGCTGCGATACGTGGGCTTCCTGTTTGCCCCGTCGGCCCCCATGAAGACCGTCCCAGCCGAGTACGACATGAAGGGCAAGACCCTTGCCGTGGTGGTCTTCGCCCGGCCCGAGACGCTGCTGGAGTATCCGCAGGTCTATATCGAGCTGTTCGACGCGGTCAGGGTGGAGCTGAAGAACAGGGTCAGGAACGTCACTCTGGTGGACCCCCGGCGCGTGGTACGCTACCAGGACGCGAACCCCAACTGGGACTCGCAGCGCCCGGAGAAGCTGTGCAGGGTCTTTGGCTGCGATGCCGTGCTGCTGATATCCCTGATAGAGTTCTCCACGCGCGAGCCGGGCAGCATCCACCTGGCCCGGGGCCGGATCACCGCGGAGGCTTCGGTTTACGAGCCGGACCGCACCGCTGGCGGCGGCGGGCGGGGCGGGTGCGTATGGCGGTCGAAGACCATTCGCGTCATCTTTCCGCCGAAGTCGCCGGTGGGCCTGGCGGCCGAGGACGATTGGAAACTGAGGCTCCATACCGAGCGGCTCTTCGCCGCTGCACTGGTCAAGAGCTTCTACAAGCACAAGGTGCCCAAGGAATGACGCCCTCAAGACTATGCCGGGCGGCACTGCTGGGCTGGATGCTGGTGGCGGGTGCCTTGCTGTGCGGGTGTCACGGCCCGCTGCTGGTTCCGCTGGCGTTCCTGGAGAAGCTGTTTCCCAAGGACCGGGTGCCCCCGAAGTTCAAGCTGCCCGCGGACAAGAAGGTGCTGGTTTTTCCAGACGACCTGCTCCGCCCGGTGAGCTACCCGCCGGTGAAGCGCGCATTGGCCGAGAAGGCCAACGCGCTGCTGGTGGAGAAGAAGCTGGTCGCGGGCATTGTGCCCTACGACAAGCTCATCGACCTCCAGCACGATGACGTCAATTTCAACCGGCTGTCGGTGGCGACGGTGGGGCGCAGGCTGGGGGCCGAGCTGGTCATCTATATCAACCTCGACGAGTTTTCGCTGAAGGACTCGCCGGTAGGCACCCTCTGGCGCGGGCGCTTCGCGGGCAAGGTGCGGGTGGTGGACGTGACGAAGGGCCGGCTGTGGCCGGATGAATCGGCCGGCCATCCCGTGCGCGTGGAGGAGCCCGTCACCGAAAACACCTCCGAGACCTACGGGACGCAACTCGCCCGGAAGCTGGCCGAGCGGCTGGCCGGTGAGGTCGTGGGGCTCTTCCACAGTCATTACGTGGACCGGCACCGTCCCAAGGAGACCGAGCCCCGCTGGGCCGAGTAGCGTGCCCCTCGCCGACGCTGCCGGTTGCGGGCGCGGCGGTGTGCAGGGCAGCCCGCGGGTGCCGGGGAGGTCCTGACTTGCCGACTCTGTGCTTGAGGTAGGCGACGTGGCTGGCTGCGTCCTGCATGTCATCGACGACAGTTGCACGCCTGAGGCGATGTTGGAGCTCTCGGCGCTGCTGCGGGACGGCGAGGAGGTCATCTCCGCAGGCCCGCCTCCGGAGTGGTTGCATCTGGGCCGGGACGTCCCCCGGTTGCCCCGTCCGAACCGGCGCGCCGTCCGCCAGGCCGACGGGATTGCCCGTCGCTATGACCGGGCGGCGGCGGGAAAGGACCTGGTGCAGTGCTGGTCGGTGGGGGCCGCCGTGGCCTTCTGGTCGGGCGTTTCCTATGCGTCCCTGCCGCTGGCGATCCGCCTGACGGAGTTGCCGGGACGGAGCGAACTGGGCCGGCTCCTTGAGATGAGCGAGCTGGCCTGGCCCGAGGTGGTCTGCGCGGCGGAGGCCGACGCGGCCGAGCTCCGGGCGGCGGCCGGGCGGTTGGCGGTGCGGGTGATTCCCCCGGTGGCGGTCCAGGTCCCCCGTGAGCCGGGTGCCCGGTCGGCCGCCCGCCGGCGACTGGGTGTCTGTCCCGGGGAGTTTGCGCTTCTTGCGGCCGGGACGGTCCGGCGTGACTCGGGCCACCGGATGGCGGTGTGGGCCGCGGACATCCTGAACGTGGCGGGCGTGCCGGTGAGGCTGCTGGTGCACGCCGCCGGGCCTGCCCTGGGCGGCCTGGAGGGATTCGTGAGCCGCATCCGTTTCGGCTCTCGTGTCGTGTTCGTCGGGCCGGAGGTGCCCGTGCCGGA
This sequence comes from Planctomycetales bacterium 4484_123, assembly GCA_002049885.1. Lineage (GTDB taxonomy): Bacteria > Planctomycetota > Phycisphaerae > SM23-33 > SM23-33 > MVCS01. The sequence goes on from MVCS01000013.1 coordinate 3,254, forward strand.
GCTGCTGGCGGCAGCGGACGTGGTCCTGCTGCTTCAGCGGCGCTGCCTTCCCGCGGTGCTGCTTGCCTGTGCGGCCGGCGCCGCTGTGCCGGTGGTGGCCGGGCGGCAAGCCGGGCAGCGAAGGGGGCTGACCGACGACCAGGACGCCCTGTTGGTGGCCGGCGACGACCCGCGGGCCATCGCCGGGGCCTTGTTGAGATTGGTCGAGCAGCCCGAATTGGGGGCCAGGCTGGGTCGGTCGGCTCGTCGCGGGGCGGGGTCGCCGCACGAGGTTGGTTTCATCCGCCGCCGGTGGGCGGAGCTGCACGGGCGGTGCGGGCAGGTTGAGCCAGGGCCGGCCGCGGGCCTATAATTGCCCCCGATGCCGGTCGAGGCAAACAAGGGCTCCATGTCGGCGGTTCAGCCCCAGCAGATGCTTTCTGCGCTGGACGACGATAGTGTGCAGTACCGGGACGAAGCCGCACGCCGACGGGTAGCCGCGCTTGTTCGCAGTGGCTGTCGCTGGTCCGTGGTGAAGGGCAACGTCGCGCGCACGGTGTATCGCGGCGACGGTGGGCCGGGGGCGGGGGTCTTCTACCTGAAGCATTTCCACAGCCCCGCGCTGCTGCATCGGTTGCGGCGCAGGCTGGGCTGGTCTGACGCCGGCAGGGAGATGCGTTTCAGCGAGTACCTTTCTCGTCACCGGGTGCCCGTCCCGCGGGTGCTGGCGGCATGCTGTCGTGGGGGCGTGGCCTGGCTTATTACCGAGGGCATCGAGCCGGCGGTGCCCGCAGACCGCTGGCACATGGAGGCCCTCGCCCGGGGCGACCATGTTGCCATCCGCAGGGCGACGGTGGCCCTGGCCGAACTGGTGGGCCGGATGCACGCCAGCGGCGTCCTTCACCGCGACCTGCACTGTGGCAACGTGCTGGTCCGGCCGGGGGCGCCCGGCCAGGTTGTGCTGACGGACCTGCACCGGGTCCGCCGGCGCCGCCGACTGAGCCGCCGCAGCCGGGCCGCCAACCTGGCCCAACTGCTGCACGACCGTCGGCTGTGGACCACGCGCAGTCAGCGCTTGCGTTTTCTGCGGCACTATCTTCGCGCCAGCGGGGCCGAGGGCACCCTGCGCGGGTGGGTGCGGCTCATAGAGCCGCTGGCGCGGCGCCACAGTCGGCGAGTGTACGCCCAGCGCGACCGCCGCATCTTTGGCCGGAACCGCTATTTCGCACCGCTGGCGGCAGGCGGCTACTGCGGGCAGGTGGTGTTGGCCTCGAAGCGGCAGGTGCCGGGCTCGCGGGCCTCGGCCGTGACCTTCAGGCCCGAGGACTGGCGGGACGCCCTGGCCGACCCGGAGGGGCTGTTCAGGGGCCCGGAGGTGCAGGTCGTCAAGGACTCGCCCTCCAGCCTGGTGGTGCGTCGCCGGCTGCGGGTGGGGTCGGTGGAACTGGACGTGTTCATCAAACGCGCCCGGCGGAAGAAGGCCATCCGATGGGTGCTGGACCTGTTCCGGCCCTCCCGCTCGATGCGTGCCTTCGGGTACGGCCACGCCCTGCTGGCCCGCCACATCTACAACGCCCTGCCACTGGCCGCCATGGAGAGGCGCTGGGCGGGTTTTCTGCTGGACTCCTTCCTCATCACCGAGGCGGTGGACGGGGCGATGCACCTGAACCGCTTCCTGTCGCGGTACCTGGGTCGGGCCGAGGCCGGTGAGGTCCTGCCGGCAGCCCAGCAGCGGCACCTGGCGCGGGAGGTACTGTGGCAGTTGGGGCGTCTGGTCCGGCGTCTGCACGAGGAGGGCTTCGCCCACCGCGACCTGAAGGCCTCCAACCTGCTGGTGCGCTGGTCCGGCCAGGTGAACCGTCCGCCGCAGATCATCATGGTTGACCTGGATGGGCTTCGGCGGGTGCGGCGGGTGACGGCCCGGCAGCAGTTTCGTGGACTGATGCGGCTGAACGTCTCGTTGCTGGAGTGTCCGGCGGTCAACCACGCCGGACGCCTGCGGATGCTGTTGGGCTATCTGCGCCGGCCCGGGGCGGGGCGCGTCAACTTCAAGCCCTACTGGCGCGAGCTCCAGCGATGGAGCGGTGAGAAGATCCGCCGGCAGATCAGGTCTCGGCAGCGCCGGCAGCGGGCCTTGCGAAGGAAGCAACCGTGAGCCCTCCTGCCCAGTCCCAGCGGGTATTGGTCATCAAGCCTTCCAGCCTGGGCGACGTGGTCAGTGCCATGCCCGTGTTGCACGGCCTGCGGCGGACGTTCCCGGAGGCCCACCTGGCCTGGCTGGTCACGCCCGGCTGCGCGGGCATCCTGGCGGGCCAGCGGGGCCTCGATGAAATCATCCTCTTTGATCGCCGGCGTTTCGGGGCCATCGCCCGAAGTGCCCGGGCCAGCCGGGAGTTCGTGCGGTTCTGCCGGGACCTCCGCCGCCGGAGATTTCACTTGGTGCTGGACCTGCAGGGGCTGTTTCGAAGCGGCTTCCTGGCCTGGGTGACCGGGGCGGCGGTCCGGGTGGGCTTTGCCGCGGCCAGGGAACTGGCCGACGTGTTCTACACCCATCGGGTGGTGGTGACGGCAGAGCACACCATCGACCGCAACATCGAGCTGGCCCGGGCCGTGGGAATCGACGCCCGGCCCGACGACCTGGTGCTGTCGGTCCTCCCGGAGGCCCGAGAGGCTGTCCGGGCGGTGTTGTCCGCCGCGGGCATTCAGCTCGGGAGCTATTTCCTGGTGGTTCCCGGCACCCGGTGGCCGAACAAGCTCTACCCGGTGCGGCACTGGCGGGCGGTGGTGACGGCCCTGGCGGCGTCGGCGCCCGTGGTGGTGGTCGGCTCGCCAGACGAGGAGCGCTTGTGTGCGGAAGTGGTCGCCGGCTTCGGCCGGGGCGTGCTGAATCTCGCCGGGCGGACCACACTGGCCCAGTTCGTCGCACTGGTTGCCGCGGCGGGCTGCGTGGTATGTTGTGATTCGGCGGCGAACTTCATTGCCCCGGCCGTGGGCACGCCCTTCGTTACGCTGATGGGGCCCACCCGGCCCGAACGGACCGGGCCCTACGGGCCCGAGGGCAGGGCGATCCGCGCGGAGCTGGCCTGCATGGGCTGCCTGAGGCGTCGGTGCCGGCACGCGACCTGTATGCAGTTGATCCGGCCGGGAGAAGTGGTGGCGGCCGCCCGGGAGGCCCTGGCGGTCCGGGCCCGGCTGGCAGCAGAGGCCGGGGTGGACCGCCCGGGTTGAGGCTGCCGGGCTTTGCGCCGCCCGCATGGGCCACAATGCCCGGCCGATGGCCCCTTGGTCGTGTCACGGCGGGACCAGAGGTGGAGAACTGTCCGGAGTTCATCCTGGCGTCGCGCTCGCCCCGTCGTCGGCAGTTGCTGGAGCAGGCGGGGTATCGCTTTCGGGTGGTGCCGCCACCCCTGCCAGAGCCGACCTGCGCGGCGCTGGAGGCCGAGCCGGCGCGGCTGGCGGAGGCCCTGGCGTACTTCAAGGCCCGGGCGGTGTCCCTGCGGTTACCCGGCGAGATCGTCCTTGGCGCCGATACCGTGGTGGCCTGCGGGGGCAGGCTGTTGGGCAAGGCCGACACCGCCGAGGAGGCCCGGCAAATGCTCTCGACCCTCTCGGGCACCCGGCATGCTGTTGTCACCGGCCTGGCGCTGCTGGTGCCCGCCCGTGGGGCCGGGCTGGCTCCGCGGCGGCACCTGGCTTCCGAGACGACCTACGTCACCATGCGGCCCTTGAGCGAGGAGGAGATTGGCCGTTATGTGGCCTCAGGCGAGTGGCGGGACAAGGCCGGGGCGTATGCCATTCAGGAAAGCGCCGATGCGTTCGTGCAACGACTGGAGGGCAGCTTCAGCAACGTCGTGGGGCTGCCCATGGATTTGCTGGCCAGGTTGCTGGAGGTCGCTTGCCGCTCGGCCAGATCGGGCCGGGCCGGGTAGGCGGCCTGGTCTGGCCGTGGTGGTGCTGGTGGCCGCGGCGCTGGTCCTGGCGCCGGCGGGGTGTCGGTCCCGCCCTGGTGACGCCCGCGTCCGCATTGGCCGGGCGGAGTGGAAGGTGGAGATTGCCGCCGACGAGGCCTCACGGCGCCGCGGGTTGGGCGGGCGGCGCCAGGTGCCGGCGGGTACGGGCATGCTGTTCATCTTCCCGCGCGAAGCGCCCCGGCGGTTTCACATGCTCGACTGCCACGTGCCGCTGGACGTGGCGTTCATCTCCGCCCGCGGTGTGATCGTCGATGTCCGCACCATGGCGGTGGAGCCGGACCCGGCCCATCCGGCCACCGTTTATTCCAGCCGCCGGCCCGCTCGATATGCCCTGGAGGTCCCGGCGGGCGAGTTGGCGGCTGCGGGGGTCAAGGTGGGCGACCTGGTGGAGCTGTTGGGCTCGGCCCGGGACGCTGCTAAAGCCGCCCGCTGAGCCGCCCGAATTATGTATGGCCGAGGGCCCAGGCTCACGGGTGTGTGTATGCTGGTAACCGCGGAGAAGGCCAGCCTGTTGTGGATCTCGCCGGACGGTCCGCCGCCCGGGCTGGGGGAGTTGCTGGGACGGCAGTGGGAGGTGACGCCGCGCCGGTGGACCGGCTCGATTGCCCAGTGGCTCGATGAGGCGGAGGTGGCGGTCATCTCACCGCCCGGCGACGGCAGCTTCGACCTGCGCGACCTCAGCCGACTGCTGGACGAGGTGGACCGCAGCCAGGCCGTTGCCGTGGTGCTGCTGCCGCCGCACCTGCCTGCCGACAACCTCCTCGTGCGACGCCGTGGGCGGTTCGTGCTGGTCCCGGCGGACGTCTCGGCGGACGGGCTGGCCGCCAGGATCGACGCTGCCGCCGCCCTCCAGCCGGTCATCAGGCACCTCCAGGCCGACCTGGAATCCCTCCGCAGCTTCAACGGCACCGGCGAGCTGGAGGACCTGGACGAGGAACTCCGACTGGCGGCCAGGCTTCAGCGCGACTTCCTGCCTCAGCGGCTGCCCGAGGTCGGCCCGATCCGCTTCGCCGCGCTGTTTCGCCCGGCCACGTGGGTCAGCGGCGACATCTACGACGTCTTCCGCCTGGACGAAAACCACGTGGGCTTCTATGTGGCCGACGTGGTCGGCCACGGCCTGCCGGCTGCCCTGCTGACGATCTTCCTGAAAAAGTCGCTTCAGACCAAGCGCATCCTGGGGCACAGCTACGAGATCGTCTCCCCGCCGATCACGCTGGCCCTGTTGAACGACGACATCTGCCAGCAGGGCCTGACCTCCTGCCAGTTCTGCACGGCCTGGTACGGCATCGTCGATGCCCGCACGCTGCGCCTGCGCTGCGCCCGTGGCGGGCACCCGCCGGCGCTGCTGCTGAGCCGCGATCAGCCCCCGCGGCAGCTCGCCCCCAACGGGCCGCTGCTGGGCGTGTTCCCGGGCGAGACGTTTCAGCCCATGGAGGTCGCCCTGCGCCCGGGGCAGCGTGTGGTGGTGTACTCCGATGGTGCCGAGGAGGCCCTGCGCGACTTCGGCGCCCCGGAGCGCTGCGCCATCGGCGAGGTCTGCGAGGAACTGCTCGAGCTGCCTCCTGAGGAGATGGCCCTCCAGCTCACCGCCCGCATCGACCAACGCCGGGCCGAGGCCGCGCGTTGCGACGACATCACCGTGGTGGTCATGGACGTTCAGGGCTGAAGACCGGCTGGCCGGCACGACGCCTCCTTTCCCCGAGCCCGTGCCCATGCGGCGGGACCGCGCGCCGGGGTCCTTTCCGCGCGATAGTGCTTGACAGTGCGGGGGTGGTGGGCGAAATTGCCGCCCTGTGAGCGCCACCGTCAGGGAGACGTGCATGGCCAACCAGCGTGAGCCGAATCTGCTGATGCCCCTGTTGGCGGGGATGCTGGCCTGGGCCATTCCCGGGGCCGGGCACGTTTACCTGAGGCGGACGGTCCGAGGCATCATCCTTTGTATCTGCATCAACGGCCTGTTCTGGGCGGGGATGGCCTTCGGAGGGGTCTTCACCGTGGAACCGCTGGAGCAGCGCTGGTGGTTCGTGGCTCAGATGTGCACGGGGGTCTCGGGGCTGGCGGGTTGGTATCGGCAGCAGCACGTGCGGCGCGAGATCGCCGCGCGGATAGGGTTGGAGCCCACCCCGCCGCGCTACCCGGCGGAGGCCGCCGGCTGGCGTGAGACCTTCACGCGCCAGCTCGTTCGCGAGGACCTGGACCTGAACTACCCCACCGACAACGTCGCCCGGGCCTACAGCGGCGTGGCGGGGATGCTGAACGTGCTGGCCATTTTCGACGCGGTGATGCTGGCCGCCATGGGCCGGCTGGGCGAGCCGCCGCCCCGGAAGCCAGCCAAGGAGCCGCCGCTGTGATCGCCTGGCGTTTGTTCGTCAACCCTGTGGAGATGGGCGCCGACCACATCTGGTTGGTGCTGCCGCTGTGCGCGGTGTTGGCGATTGTGTACAAAACCATCCGCGTGGAGCGGCTGCGCCAGCTTCCGCTGGCCGTGCTGGTGCTGTGGGCGTACATGCTGGGCGGGATCCTGGCTCTGGCGGTGGGTTTTTATGTTCTGCTGGAGTACGCGGCATAGGGGCGCGGGGTTGGCCGGGGGGCAATGGACGCTGCCGACACTCACCTAGGTGGTCATCTTCAGGTACAGCGCGGGCAGCACGTTGGTGAGTCTGCGCATGTTTTCCAGGATGACGAACCGGCGGTGGGGGAACATGATTTCCAGGTCGGCCCGCGAGTTTTCCAGTGTGGAGATGCAGACCACGTGGATGTCCTTGCGGGCGCACTCCAACGTGGCCATGCGGACGTCGTACTGGGCATATCGGCTGGCGGGGTCGTAGCCGGCGTCCTGCGGCCTGCCGTCGGTGATGAGGATGATGACCTTCCTGCGGGCGGCCACGGCGGCGAGCTTCTCCCGGCAGTGGCGCAAGGCCACGCCGATGCGAGTGGAGGCCGCGGGACTGGCCGCCAGCAGCCGGCGCCGGGCGTCGGCGGAGAACGGCTCCTCGAAATCCTTGTAGATGAAGAAATCGCAGTGTTCCCGTCCGTTGCCCGAAAAACCGTAGATGGCGAAGCGGTCTGCCAGTGCCTCCAACCCCGCCCCGAGGGTCAGGGCGGCCCGCTTTTCCAGGTCGATGATTCGCCTGCCGGCGGCCTCCCTGCGGTTGCCCCCGGCCCCGTCCGCGCCGTCGGCGGGCACCGCCGCCGTCGATCCGGACACGTCCAGCAGCAGCGCGACCGCCAGGTCGCGCCTCTTGATCAGGGGCTTCTGGTAGAAGCGCACGCGCGGGGCCGGCTGGCGCCGCCTCAGTGCCATGTACTCCACCAGCCGGTCGATGTCTATCTCGTCGCCGTGGGCCAGGTACTTCTCCTTGCGCACCAGCTCAGGCTTGAGCCGCTCGAACATTCGCCGGGCGCGGGCCATGGCCTGCTGGTCTTCGGCCTCGGCCGGCCTGACGAAGTGAGCGTCGGGCTCCACGCGGTGCTCCCGCAGGAAGCACCAGTCCTCGTAGTAGTCGTTCTCGTTCTGATTCCACTCTGGATACACAAAGGCCGTCGGCACGGCGGGACCTTCCTCGCCGGCCTCCTCGGCCTGCTTGGTTGCGGCGGACTGGTCTTGCCCATCCTCATCGGCCGGCTTGCCCCTCCGCCGGGCCCTGCGCAGGTCGGCCACAAGGGCGCTTGCCGGGGCGGGGCCCATGCCGCCGGGATAGTAGAAATCCGGAAAGAAGGCCAGTGCCCTGGGCGGGGCGTCTGCGCGGCGAAGGAAGCCCTCGAGCATGGGCCGGGCCAGCCTGGCCGAGTCGAAGCAGCTCTCGGCGGCGTCGGCTGCTGCCAGGATGCCGGCGACCAGCGGGTCGTCGGGCGTCCCTTCGGCCGTCAAGCACCGCCGCAGCAACTCGTCCGTGGCCGTCCGGGGAGGGGCCAATTCGAATTCGCGCCGGATGGCGAAGTCCACCAGCCTCCGCGCTCCGGGCATCCTGCGGCGGACCCGGCGGACGATGCGCGTTGTCTCGGCGATGGTCACCAGCGCTGCCAGCGGGCGGTCGCCCAGCCATTCGACGATGCTGGCGGCGCCCGGTCGGCCCTGAATGACCGGGAAGCCCTGCGCGCGGACCGCCTCCCCGGCCAGCACCGTCGCCAGCAGGTACAGAGACTCGTTCCGCTGGCGCGACGGCTCGGAGCGGATCCGTGCCGGCAGGTACAGGTGGTCGTGAAAGCAGACCACCGTGCAGTTCCGCTCAATGAGCTCGTCGCTGTCCAGCCCGGACAGGTCGTCGATCTCTATCTTCCGCCCGGCCAGCGCCCGGACGAGGCGTTCCAGGCGGTCGGTGAGGTCTTCCAGCCTGGCCTCCTGTGTGAGGTTCCGGACGTAGGCTGCGGCGGATTTCAACCGCAACGCCGCGAAGTCGATGGCGGTGCGCGGGTTCTGGCGGTGCAGCCGAAGCAGTTCGGCCACGAAGAGGTTCACCTGGTGCGGGTCCAGCAGCTTGATGAGCCTGCCGTAGCCGGCCATGAATCCCTGTGCCAGCTGGGCGTCCACGGCCCGCAGGCCTCGAACGTGCCGGAGCAATTCCCGGACCTGCGCCGGGCTGTCGCCGAAGCCCCCTTCGCCCCACAAGCGGAAAAAGGCGATGCCATGGGCCAGCTTTTCCTCGGCCAGCTCCCGGCCCAGGGCGCAGAAGTCCTCGAACATCCCCGGCAACTCCAGCAGCCACTTCGTCCGCGGGTTCAAGCCCGCCAGGAACTCCTTGAGGGCGAAGTCGAATGACCCCGGCCTGCTGTGGTCCAGCATGGCCTTGAAGGTCCGGGTGACCTCTTCACGCCCGGGCCCGATGGCGCCGTCGGCCAGCAACTGGCGAATGGCATCGGCGAAGATGCGGCGATACCCCCAGGAGACCTTTCGCAGGTCGAAGCCAAGCTGCTCGTCGGGTTTGTCAACCGGCTCCTTCGTCACGGCCTTGCCGTCCCGTTACCTGCGGCTTTGGCGACTTCAAACCTGGCACTTCGCACTTCGAACTTCGAACTTCCCGCTTCGAACTCTTTACTTCGAACTGGATACTCCGAGGTCAATCTTGTGGCTTGGCCCAGCCGGTCGTTGCCGCCGGTGGGGCAGAGGAGGCCAGGGAGCTGAGGCGTCAGCTCTGCTCGGCTGCGCCGGCGGCCTGGGGGGGCGGCTCTTCCATGGCCTCGCCGAAGTACAGCCGGGCGATGTCCTCCACCGCGGTGATTATCTCGGTTTCGTCCGAGAGCGTCCTGCTGATGGCGCAGCGGCAGGCGGTGACGGCGTCCAGGCCGTCGGTTATCAGCCGGCCCACGTACACCAGCAGCCTGGAGGAGACCCCTTCATCCAGGCCGTAGCCCTTCAGCGAGCGGATGCGCTGACCCATCTCCGCGAGCTTGCGGGCGGTGGGCTCGTCCAGGCCCGACTCGGTGGTGATGATTCGCACCTCGGTTTCGAGCTCGGGGTGGTCGAAGCTCAGCGTGGCGAAGCGCTGCTTGGTCGAGTGCTTGAGGTCCTTGGCGATGTTCTGGTAGCCGGGGTTGTAGCTCAGGACCATCATGAAGGTATCGGCCGCCGGGACCACCTCGCCGGTCTTGTCGATGAACAGCATGCGGCGGTCGTCGGTGAGCGAATGGATGATGACGGTGGTGTCCTTGCGTGCCTCGACGATCTCGTCCAGGTAGCAGATCGCCCCGTGGCGCACCGCCAGGGTCAGCGGGCCGTCCTGCCAGCGGGTCTCGTCGTCCTTCAGCAGGTACCGGCCGAGAAGGTCCGAGGCCGTCAGGTCCTCGTGGCAGGAGACCGTCACCAGCGGCAGGTCCAACTGCCAGGCCATGTATTCCATGAACCGCGTCTTTCCGCAGCCCGTGGGCCCCTTGAGGAT
>MVCS01000145.1 GCA_002049885.1 Planctomycetales bacterium 4484_123
TCCCATGATTATCGATGCCCACATCCACGCCGGCCATTCCGATACGCTGACCCACTCTTACAACACCTTCGAGGACATCGAGGTGTCGTTGAGTCGCATGGACCAGGTCGGCATCGGCAAGGCCGTGGTCTTGCCCATCGGCAGCACCGGCTTTGAACGGACCAACCGCGAGATGGCCCAGATCGTGCAGGCCCATCCCGACCGGTTGTACGGTTTTGCCAAGGTCTCCCAGACCGAGGACGCCGGCCGGGTCGAGCCCATGTTGCGCGAGGCCTTCGAGGCCCTGCACCTGCGCGGGCTGAAACTCCACGGCCACCCCAACCGCGAGATCATGGAGGTCATGGACCGCTATCGCAAGCCGGTGCTGGCCGACGTGAGGGGCGCTGTCTATAACCTCCGCTACGCCGCCGAGAGTTATCCCCGCGTGCCCATCATCGTCGCCCACATGGGCAAGTTCTGCTGCTTCGAGACGGAGGTGCGGGTGATGACGTTGTGGCTCGCCCGGCGCTACCCCAATGTGTATTTCGATACCTCCTCGGTGATGGACCACGAGTCGTTGGAGCTGGCCGTGGCCGAAGGACTGGCACACAAGATGATCTTCGGCTCCGACGGCCCGGGGCTGCACTGCGGCGTGGAGCTGGCCCGCGTGCAGTGTCTGCCGCTGACGGACGAGCAACGCGAACTCGTCCTGCACGCCAATATCGAGAAGCTGCTGGGCGAGGCCGGCTGAGCGACCGGGCGAACGGTCTCCGCGGTCAGTCTGGCCGGTCAGTCCAGCCGGAGGTCGTCGCCGCTTTCTCGCATCCATTGCCCCAGCCGTCGTCGCAGCTCATCGGCCTGGGGCGGCGGCGGGTCGGCCCGGCAGAGGTTGGTCGTCTCGTGGGGGTCGGCTTGGGGGTCGTACGGCTCCGGGTCGTGTCCGTCGTTGTGAATGTACTTGTGCGTGAGCGTGACTATGCCACGCTGGCGATAGGCTATTCCGGCGTTGCCGTTGTACTCGACGAAGACCTGCTCCCGGCCAGGGATGTCGGGACGGTCGATGCACTGGCGTTGACCACGGCCCCGTTGACGTGCGGATGGCTGCCCGTGACCAACGATATCCGCGAGGGCACGCACAGTGGGCAGTTGACGGTGTGGCGGTGAAAAACGGCCGACTCATTCGCCAGCCGGTCCAGGTTGGCCGTGGCCCCGAAGGCGGCGCCGTAGCAGCCCAGCACGTCGCGGCGGAGCTGGTCGGCCATCAGTGGGACGATGTGGGGGCGTTTCGCCGTTCAGCACAACACCAGGCACCAAAGTGCCGGGCATGGGGCGCGGGGTACCAACGACGAGCCATCAGGCAACAGGCGTTTGGCATTCAACGCTCCAAGGGATACAGCACCAGGCCGGTGGCCACCTTGGGGTAGAAGTAGGTGCTCTTGTGGGGCATGACCGCCCCGGCCAGGGCGATCTCGCGGACGGCGGCCAGGGGCGTGCCCTGAAGCAGCACGGCCAGGTCGGCCTGCCCGGCCCGGACGGCGGCCAGGGCCTCGGCCCCGTCGGGGGTGTATCGAATCCTCGGCTCGGCGGTCCCCTCGGGCTGGAGATACCGCTTCAACAACAGCTCGTGCAGTATGGAGACGTCCAGCTCCCTCCACGCCGGCAGCTTCTCGGGTGCTACCTGCTCCATCACGCTGGGGTCCCTCAGCCGGCCCACGTAGGCGGTCCCCCCGGCGGCGAAGGCCATGGCGTGCGGGCCCTGGCCGCGGAGGTAGGCGTCCGTGTCGGCAGCGACCTGGGCCGTCAGCTCCACCGGGTGGAACTCCATCACCTCGCCGGCCCGTTGAACGAAGGCGGCCAGGTCGAAGCCCTTCAGGCCGGCGATGAGCCGGTGGGTGGGCAGGACGATCAGGCCGGGGTCATCCATGCCGGCCAGCACGAACATGACGAAGTTGGCAGGATGGTCCGGCTCCGGCGGCCCGAGGGCGTCGCGATAGGTCAGGGCGGTGGTGTAGCGGTGGTGGCCGTCGGCGATGAACAGGTCGGCCCCGGCCAGTCGGCGACGGACTTCCTCGATGAGCTCGGCGTCGGAGACCGTCCACAGCCGTTCGGTGACGCCGTTGAGCTCCCCGGCGGCATCCGGGGGCGCCTGGCGGAGGGCGTCGAAGACCATCTCGGCCGCCCCTGCGTCCTGGTAGAAGCCGAGGATGGGCGAGAGCTGCATGGCGGTAGCCTGGCGCAGCTTCAGCCGGTCGGCCTTGGGGCCGGGGAAGGTTTTCTCGTGGGGCCAGATGCCCTGCCCCAGCGGCTGGAGCCTGACGGCGGCGATGAGGCCGCGGCGGCGGTAGGACTTGCCGGCGTGGGCGAAGCCCTGCTCGTAGGCGTACAGGCATTCGTGCGGTTCGCGCACGAGCGTACCGTCGGCCTGCCAGCGCTGTAGAGTCTCGGCGGCCCGGGCGTAGCAGGACTGCGGCCCGGCCTGGGCGGGGGGCCAGTGGGGCAGGTCCACGGCCACGATGTTGCGGGGGTCGCGCCCCAGCAGGGCTTCTCGGTCGGCCTGGCTGACCACGTCGTAGGGCGGGGCGATGAGCGAGCCCACCTGCCCGCCCTCGGCTGCGTAGCGCCATCCACGGAAGGGCCTGATATCCATATGAACCGTCCCTGTCGGTTGCTGCCGGTCGGTCTCAGAGCGGGATTATAGCCGCCCGTGTTCGAGCCGTCATGCTGGCCGGGGCCACGGCCCGGCGGGCCTGCAGAGACGAAGGGTCACCGGTAAGGGCAGCCCCTGTGTATTTCGTGGGCCACTTGGGCCCGGTTCAGTCGTTGATGTCCAGTTGCCTGAGGAAGTCCTCGTTGGACTCGAACTTGCCGATGACCCGCAGCAGTTGGGGGACGGCCTCGTCCACCGACAGTTGGCTGAGGAATCGCCGCAGCATGTGGATCTTCGGCAGCTCCCAGGGCTCGTAGAGCAGCTCTTCCTTCCGGGTGCCGCTCTTGGAGATGTCCACCGCCGGCCAGATGCGTTTTTCCGCCAGGCGACGGTCCAGTTGCAGCTCCATGTTGCCGGTGCCCTTGAACTCCTCGAAGATGAGGTCGTCCATGCGGCTGCCGGTCTCTATCAGGGCGGTGGCCAGGATGGTCAGCTCCAGTGCCCGTATGTCCACCCCGCCGGTCATGGTCCGGCCGGAGGTCTCGATGTAGCGGTTGTAGGCCCGGCCCAGGCGTGTGAGGCTGTCCAGCAGGATGACCACGTCCTGGCCGAACTCCACCATGCGCTTGGCTCGCTCGATGGTGAACTCGGTGACGCGGACATGGTTGGCCACGTCCTGGTCGTTTGTGGAGTGGACTATCTCGCCGGCGACCTTGCGCTTGAAGTCGGTGACCTCCTCTGGCCGCTCGTCCACCAGCAGCACGATCAGGTGCACCTCGGGGTTGTTGGTGAGAATGGCGTTGGCGATCTGCTGGAGCAGGATGGTCTTGCCCGAGCGCGGCGGGGCCACCAGCAGCCCGCGCTGGCCCTTGCCCACGGGGCAAATCAGGTCGAGCACGCGCATCTCGATGGGCCCGCCGGGGGTCTCCAGTTTCATCCGGGGATGCGGGTCCACCACCGTCAGGTCGGCGAAGGCCACGATGTCGGGCCATTCCTCGTAGCTCCGGCCGTTGACGCGGAGGATGCGCTGCATCCTGGGCCCGGCCTTCTTCTTGGTCGGCGGCACCACCTCGCCCTCGATGAACAGCCCCGTGCGGAGCCGGTCCCCGCCGACGAAGTCCTTGGAAATGAACACATCCCCAGGCGTCGCTCGGTAGTCGTTGCGCGCCTGGCGCAGGAAGCCGTAGCCCTTCTCTGTGATTTCCAGCACCCCGGAGGCGTAGCTGACCTCCGGCGGGCTGTCACTCTGACTGGTGCTTGTCTGGCTCATGGCAATCCACGTCCTTATGGAAGATCGAAGCAAACGTTCAACAAGCGTCCCGAAACCTGCTTTGGAGCCAGCCCATCACTGATGCGGGCCCTGGAATACCCTCACACCCCCGAACCGACAACCATGATATCGACTCGGGTGCCCAAAACGCTACCCATTTGCCCCAAGAACCCAATTTTTTTCGCCGGCCGGTCAGCTCCGGCCCAGCGCCAGCGCGGCCGCCAGGTCGATGCGGCCCTCGTACCACGCACGCCCGATGATCACCCCTGCACAGCCGGCCTGCTTGCAGCAGGCCACGTCCGACAGGTCGCGGAGCCCGCCGGAGGCGATCACTGGCAACCCCGAGAGCTTCATCACCTCGGCCGCCAGCTCCACGTTCGGCCCGGTCATCATGCCGTCGCGCGCGATGTCCGTACAGACAATTGCCGCCAGCGGCAGTGGGCGGGCCCTCCGGGCCACCTCCGCAACGGTCAGGTCGGTCTGCTCGGTCCATCCGTGCACCGCCAGTCGCCTGTCGCGGGCGTCCAAGCCCAGCACAACCTTGCCGGCCAGTTCGGCCCGGCCAGCCAGGGCCTCGAACCAGGCCCAGTCCTTCAACGCCGCCGAGCCTATCACCACTCGGGCCACCCCCAAGGCCAGAGCGGCCTCCACGGCCCGGTCGTCGCGAACACCGCCTCCGAGTTGCACCTTTGCCGAAACCGCCCGGCACAGCCCGGCGATGGCCTCGGCGTTGGTCCGACGTCCGGTCAGGGCTGCGTCCAGGTCCACCACGTGTATCCAGCACGCGCCCGCCGATTCCAACTGTCGGGCCACCGCCGCCGGGTCGTCGGCATATACCCTCTGCTGATTGTAGTCGCCCTGCGAGAGCCGGACAACCTTCCCGCCACGCAAGTCTATCGCAGGAATGATATCCATGCAAAGGCGCCGGCTACTTCCCGACCACCACGATCTCCACGCGCCGGTTCTTGGCCTTCTCGGCGCGGGTCTTGTTGGGGGCCACGAAATGGGTGGCGCCCATGGCCACGGTCTCGATCTGCTCGGCCGGAATGTGCAGCTTGCGGAGCTGGCGTGTCACCGCCATCGCCCGGTTGGCCGAGAGGTCCAGGTTGTCCCTCCACAGACGGGCGCTTTTGACGATGGGGTCTGCGTCTGTGTAGCCATACACCCGCACGATCGCGTTGGGGTACTTGGACCTGATGGTCGCGGCGACCTTCCGCAGCTTGGCCACGCCTGCCGAGGACAGCGTCGCCCGCCCGGAGGCGAAGAGGATGTCACTGCTGAGGGTGATCTTGACCCCGCCGGCGACCTTCTGCCAGCCCGGCGGCGGCGCCTTGGACCCCGAGCTGCCCTTCGCTGTCAGCTTCTGCTTGGCGTCCGCGAGCTCTGCCTTGAGCGCCGTGAGCTGCGAATCTCGCCCGCTGAGCTGGGTTTCCAGTTCGGTCGCCCGAGCCTGGCACTGCGCCAGAGACTTCTTGAGGTCCTGGTTGGTCACCTGCAAATCGTTGTACTGCTGTTGAAGCGCCGCCAGTTGTTTCTTTTCGTTCTCACAGCACCCCGTCGTCAAGAGCGAGCACGCCAGCAGGCCGGTGATGGTCCACAAGACGGCCAGGCGAGTCATACCCATCTCCTTCCACCCGTTCGATCAACTAGCCCCCGCCGCAACGGCCGAGATTATACGCCCGCCGGTAGTCCCGTCCACCGGAATTTGCACGCCGACTGCGAAAAATCGGCTCCCCGGGCCTGGCGGTGCCCGGCGGAGGCCGCCCTTGTCGGTGCCGATCTTCCTAATCCCCCGGCTCCCCCGGTCGATATATAAGCAGGTCGATGCATGCCGGGACCACCCCGCCGGCCGGCCCGATCCGCCGACCGGTCGCCGGGTCCCCCGGCCGCTGGAAGGAGCCTACCCATGCCGTCCCACAAGATCGTCGTCCGCTACACCGATGGCCGGATCGTCAAAGGCCATACCACCAACTTCAATCCCGAGGCGCCCACCTTTCATCTCATCCCCGCCGACGGTCAGCCCTCCGGCCAGCCCGTGCTGGTCCAGATGGAGAAACTCAAGGCCGTCTTCTTCGTCCGGGACTTCGCCGGCAACCCTGGCCGCGACGACCGCCGTGACTTCATCGACGGCCAGCCTCAGCTCGGCCACAAGGTGGAGGTCGAGTTCGAGGACGGCGAGGTGCTCCGCGGCTTCACTCCTGACTACAAGCACGGCATGCCGGGGTTCTTCGTCTTTCCGGCGGACACGGAATCCAACACGCAGAAGGTCTTCGCCGTCTCCCGGGCGGTCAAGTCGGTCCGGCTGCTATGATCGCCCGGCCGCCGAGGGCCACGCCGGGCGGCGAAGCCAGGCCGGTGTTGGCGACGTCGCCGGGCCTCAGTCGGGCCCGGCAAGCCCCGCTAGAGGCCTCTGCCGGCCGGCCCGTCCTGCCACATGAGCAGGCCGGCGGCCCGGTTTGGCAGGCTTCGGCGGCGGACTGAGAGGTCTCCGGGCCGGGCGAAATAACATAAAGTTCTTCGTCAGCGGCCGTTGTGGCACCTGGCACCCCCCTTGCTAACCCTGTGCCTCCGGAAGCTCCACCTTTAGTCGGAGCCCCTGCGCCAATGGTCGCGGTCAAAGCCAGCCAGGGTAAGGACCAGCCGTTCGGGCTGGTGGTCAGCGGCGAGGCCGGCGAGTACGTCGAGGCCCTCAACAAGATCGTCGGGCCTGAGCTGCTGGAGACGTACAACGTGCGACGCGACCGGGAACTGCTGGAGCTGGTCCGCCAAGGCGTGCCTGACGCGGTGGTGCTGGATGATGACGCCGTCGAGGCCGACACCCTCAAGCTGCTGCGGGCCATCCGCCGGCTGGACGCCGCACTGCCGGTGGTGCTGGTGACGGTCCGCACCGACCGCCGCTGGCTGGAGGACGCCCTGCGGCTGGCGGCCTTCAGCGTGGTGGTCAAGCCGCTGCGGCTGGAAGAGCTGCTGGTGCAGATACACCGCATCATGGTGCGGCTGGATTTCCTCCTCCGGCAGCGGTGGCGTTGACGTGGGCAACTGCATCGACAGATGGGTTCACCTGTGAACGTCTGAATCAGGGAAAAGGAGCAGTCCTATGGCGAAGGCCAAGAGAAGCAAGAAGCGCGCCGCCGGTGCCAGGAGCGCCAAGAAGGCCGGCGGCAGGGTCCGGGCCGCCGCTGGTGCCCGGAAGACGCGGATCCGCCCGCTGGGTGAGAAGATCTTGATCAAACGGCTCCAGGCCGAGGAAACCACCCGCGGCGGCATCGTCTTGCCCGACACCGCCAAGGAGAAGCCCCAAAAAGGCACCGTGATGGCCGTGGGCGATGGCAGACTCCTCGACGACGGCACCCGCGCGCCCTTCCAGGTCAAGGTCGGCGACACCGTGCTGTTCGCCTCGTATGCGGGTACGGAGATAAAGGTCGATGGCGAGGAGATGATGCTCATGGACGAAAGCGAAGTCCTGGCCGTGCTGACCTGATCGGCAGGGCTCGCCCCATAAGTGCAGACCAACTTCCACGGGAGCAACTACCATGGCAAAGAAGAAGATCACGTTCGATGTGGAGGCCCGCGAGGGCATTCGAAGGGGAGTGAAAAAGCTGGCCAGGGCCGTGCGCAGCACCCTCGGGCCCACCGGCCGGGTCGTCATCCTGGAAAAGAGCTTCGGCAGTCCGACCGTCACCAAGGATGGCGTCACAGTGGCCAAGGAGATCGAGCTGGAAGACCACGACGAGAACATGGGCGCCCAGATGGTCAAGGAGGTCGCCTCGCAGACCTCCGACGTGGCCGGTGACGGCACCACCACCGCCACCATCTACGCCGAGGCCATCTTCGAGGAGGGCCTCAAGAACATCGCCGCCGGGGCCAAGGCCATGCAGTTGAAGCGCGGCGTGGAAAAGGCCGTCGA
>MVCS01000014.1 GCA_002049885.1 Planctomycetales bacterium 4484_123
GCCCGCATGCCGGCGGCGGCCCCTTCGCCCTCGGGGTCCTGGTCGGTGATGCGGAAGGCATCCGCACTGGAGCCGTAGCCGATGATCTCCGCCAGCATGGGCGCCCCGCGGCGCTTGGCCAGCTCGTATTCTTCCAGGATGAGGATGCTGGCCCCCTCGCCGAGCACGAAGCCGTCGCGGGTCAGGTCGAAGGGGCGCGAGGCGGTCTGGATCTCGTCGTTGCGGGTGGACAAGGCCGTCAGGCGGATGAAGCCGGTGACGCCGTAGGGGTGGATCATGCTGTGCGCCCCCCCGGTGATCATGACGTCGGCGTCGCCGTGGCGGATGATCTCGGTGGCCTCGCCGGCGGCCTGGGTGCTGGCGGCGCAGGCGGTGAGTGCATTGAAGGCCGGCCCGCGGACGCCGAACTCCGCCGCCAGGTGGGCCACCACCATGTTGGCCTCCTGTTCGGTCTCGCGGTGCACGTTCATCCGCCCGAAGGCCAGTTCGCCCCACCGGGAGGTGTCCAGCCGGCCGTCGGACCAGGCGTCCACCAGCAGCGAGGTGAAACTCTCAAAGTCCAGGCTGCCCTCCCCGGAGCCCAGGTAGATGCCCGTACGTCGCGGGTCCAGGCCGTCGGTCTCTTCCAGCCCGGCGGCCGACCAGGCCTCACGGGCGGCGGCCAGGGCGAAACGGGTGTGCCGGCCGGCGTGGTCGTGCTTGCCGGAGGCGGCCAGGGGCTCGGGCAGCTCGAAGTTGCGCACCTGGGCCGAGAAGGTCGCCGGGAAGGTGGACGCGTCGAAGATGTCGGTCTTGCCCAGCCCGCTGGTGCCGCTCAGCAGGGCCGACCAGACCGTTTCCACGTCGTGCCCCAGCGGGGTGACGCAGCCCATGCCGGTAATGACCACTCGGCGCCTCATGGCTCGAATCTCTTCAGGATGACCGCCCCACTCTGCCCGCCGACGGCCAGGCCGCAACAAAGGGCGTAGCGGAGCTCGGTATGGACCGGCTCGGTGGGCACGCTCAGCCGGCAGTCCTCCGCGGGCCTCTGGAAGTTCGCCGCCGGCGGGACTATCTGCTGGTGCAGGGCCATGGCCGCCACTGCCAGGGCCACGCCGCCGGCCCCGGCAAAGAGGTTGCCGAAGGTGCCCATCAACGGCAGCGTCGGAACGGTATCGGCCCGGCCAGCCAGGGCCCGCCGCAACGCAGCGGCCTCGACGGCGTCTTCGCCGGGCACGCCCGAGCCGTTGGGGATGACCAGGTCGACTTGCTCCGGCCCGATGCCCGCATCGGCCAGGGCCGCGGCCACGGCGTCGTCCAGGCCGCCGGCCGATGGCTTGAGGTAGTCGGCGCCGGCCGGCTCACAGGCGGCCCCGAACCCGGCCACCTCGGCATAGATGCGCGCCGCCCGCCCCTGGGCCCGGCCGAGCTCTTCCAGGATCAGCAGCCCGCCGCCCTCTCCCACCACGGTACCGGCGTGGTCGGCGTCAAAAGGCCGACACGCCCCGCCCGGCGCGTCGTTGGCGGTGGTGACCAGCCTGCCCAGCAGGGCCTGTCGCAGCAGGCCCATGGGGTTGACCTTGCTCTCGGCCCCGCCGGCGATGGCGACGTCGGCGGCCCCGCGGGCGATGGTCCGGGCCGCCTCCCCCACCGCCAACTGGCCCGAGGCCTCCCCGCAGGTGATGGTGTTGGACGGGCCCTTGGCTGCGTGAATGATGGTCACGTGGCAGGCGAGCATGTTGGGCAGGTACTTCAGCAGCCACAGCGGCGTGAGGTTGTAGAGGCCCTCTCGTCCCCAGGTGCGGATGTCGAACTTGCCGTCGGTGACGGAGGTGTTGATGGCCGCGCCCAGTTCGTCCAGGTCGGTGCAGATGAGCCCGGCCCCGATGTTGCAGCCGAAGCGGCGGGAGTCGACATCGGCTGAGGCCTCGTCCAGACCGCGGGTGACGATGCCGGAATCGCGAACCGCCAGGTCGGCGGCGGCCACGGCGATCTCGATGTCGCGGGCCATGACCTTGACGGCCTTGCGATAGCTCTTGGGCACGAACTTGCGGGCGGAGAAGTCATCCAGTTGCCCGCCGATCTGGCAAGGGAAGCTGGAAGGGTCGAAGCGGTCCAGTCGCTTGACCGCCTGTTTGCGGGCCAGGAGGTTCTTGAACAGTTCCTGGATGCCCAGGCCGGCGGAGGTAACCACCCCCAGACCGGTGATCACGACACGCCGGTCGGTCATTGCCTCCCTGCCTCCGCCCCCTCGCACCGACTCGCCGTGTCGGTCGGCAGGTCCACGAAGCCCGCCAGCAGCCGCAGGAACTGGCCCGTGAAGACGAAGTTCTCCTCCGGGAACTTCACCCCCGCGAGGTTCTGATCTATGTGCGAGAACATCAGATCGATGGTGCCGATGGGCTGGCCGTTCTTCAAGACCGTACCGTGGGTGCTGGCGGCCTTGTCCGAGATGGTCTTCAGTTCGGCATGGTAGTGGAGTTGGTCGCCGGGCAGGACGGGCTCGGCTATCTCCGCCACGGTGATCTTGGCGAGGATGACCTTCTCCTTGAAGTCGCGCGCCTGGCCCACCAGGATGCCGGCGGTCTGGGCCATGCCCTCGATCATGAGGCTCACGGGCATGAGGGGGAAGTCTTCCCAGTGGTCGTGGAGGTGTTCCTCGGCCAGCGAGACGTTCTTGACGGCGGTGGCCGAGACGCCTGGCTTGAACTCCACGAACCGGTCAATCCAGATCCATCGCATCGACGGGCGTCTCCGTGAGCCTGAAAGGCCGAGGCGTCCGCCGCCACAGGGACGGCGCACCCCCAAGCCGCCCAAACCGGGCCTCGCCCGGCCAGGCGGGCCCTAGCCGTTGACCTTGTTCATGATGTAGCGGACGATCGTACTGACCTTGAACAGCTCCGGAAGCTTGTTCACGTCGGGGTCGGTCTCGAACTGCGAGAAGTCCACGTGCGGCAGCGACTCCTTCAAACGCTCCAGGCCCGCCTGCGTGAGCTTCCCGTCGGCCACGAACTCGGGGTTGTTCAGCACGTTGTCGGGAAACAAATCGCCGGGAGGAATCTTGATGTCGAAGGCCCGCTCCAGGCGGAAGACGATGTCCAGGAAGTCGATGGACTCGGCCCCGAGGTCGCCGGTGAGGGTCTTGTCCATCTCCACCTCATCCTCGTCAACGCCCAGGGCCTCCACCAGCGTCTCCTTGACCTTCTCGAAGACCTCTTGCTCTGTCATCGCCATGTGCGTTTGTCTCCTGTCAGAACCGAGCGCGGCACAGTCCGTTGTCGCGCAGCCATACCGGCCTCCCATCATATAGGCCGCCAGCCCGGCAAAGTCAACGCCACACCCGCCCCGGCTGACGACTCTCTGCCCTCAGGACGCCCCCGCAGCCAGGGCCTCAGGCCCGCCGATGAGCCTGAAACGCTCCTTCAAGGTCGCCACGATGCGGGCATCGGCACCCGCAGCCGCCGGGCAGACGTCAGCCACGTTGCAGCTCCGCAAGACCAACTGGCCTCGAACCGCCTGCCTGTCGGTCCCAACCGTGCCCCGGGCCTTGAAGGTGGCCATCTGGCCGTCCACCTCTACCAGCTCCGCCTCCGTCCGCAGGGTCTCGCCCGGCACCACGAAGCTGCCGTAGCGCACGTTCCTGGCCGCCCGGAGCTGTATCAAACTGCAAGACCAGTCCTGCTCGACCCGCAGCAGCCAGGCCGCCGTCTGCACCAGGGCCTCCACCATCAACACGCCGGGCAGCACCGGGAAGGCCGGAAAATGATCGGCCAGGTACTCCTCCGCCAGCGACAGCGATTTCGACCCGACTATCCGCCGGCCCGGCTCGATAAGCTCAATCCTGTCCACCAGGTGGAATTTCATGCCCACACCGTACCCGTTAGGACTGGGCTTTTAGCCAATTCCATACTGTCAGGCAAGCCTTTTTCGATTGGCCGAGTGCCGAACCCGGGGGCACGCCTGGCCGGGCAGCCCCGGCCGAGGGTGGCCAGACCCTCCGTGCCCCGACCGGGCCCCGCCGGGAACACCGGCCCAGCCCCGCGATTCGCCAGCGGAAAATGCTTGTCGCCCCGGATGCGATTGTCTAGAATCCCGTGCTCGCCTCGCACTTGCCCCTGCCGGGGTACAGGGAGCGGGGCTCGGTCACGATGGACCATCCGGCTTTCTGATGAGGAGCGAAGAGAAGAATGGAAGTCATCATCTGCCCAAGCTACGAAGAGATGAGCATCATGGCGGCTCGGGAGGTGGCCAGCCTGCTCAACACCAAGCCCAACGCGGTGCTGGGCCTGGCCACGGGCAGCACACCTAGGGGGCTGTACGCTGAACTGGTGCGCATGCACAAGGAAGAGGGCCTGGATTTCTCGCAGGTGACCACCTTCAACCTGGACGAATACGTGGGCCTGCCCGACGACCACCCCCAGAGCTACCACTACTTCATGCGGGAGCACCTCTTCAAACACGTGAACATCCCGGAGCAGAACATCCACATCCCCTCCGGCACGACGCGGAACCACGTGGCGTTCTGCGAGTGGTACGAGCGCCGCATCAAGGAATGCGGCGGCATTGACCTCCAGATCCTCGGCATAGGCGCCGATGGCCATATCGCCTTCAACGAGCCCGGCTCGTCGCTGGGCTCACGCACCCGCATCAAGACCCTCGCCGCGCAAACGATAAAGGACAATGCCCGGTTCTTCGAAAAGGAAGAGGACGTGCCCATCTACGCCATCACCATGGGCGTGGGGACCATCCTGGAGGCGCGCAGGCTGCTGCTGCTGGCCAACGGCGAGAACAAGGCCGAGGCCGTTCGCAACGCCATCGAGGGACCGGTCTGTAGCATGGTCACCGCCAGCGCCCTGCAACTGCACCCGCGCAGCATGATCTTCCTGGACGAGGCAGCAGCCGGCAAGCTGCAGATGGCGGACTACTACAAGTGGGTGCAGCAGAACAAGCCGGGCGCCCCCAAGCCCGAGGTGTGAGGGGTCTTGGCCCGGAGGCCGCCCGGCCAGGCCGGCCGACGGCGCAACTATGCGCCGAGCCCCGCCGGTGCGAGAGATATCCCGCGAAGCCCAACGAAGGAGCTTAGTCCATGCGAATGATACTCTTCGACGGCCCGCCCGAGATAAGGGCCCGGTTCAACCCGCTGGCGTGGTCCCGGCCCATCTGGGAGCTGCGCTGCGGCATGACCACATTGGGCGAGAAGATAGTCGCCAAGGTCGGCGCCGCCGAGGTGGCCTGCTTCGTGCCGGAGTACATGGCCGAGGCCTACGCCCAGCAAACCTCGATGAAGGTAAACGACCTGGCCACGCTTGGCGGCGATGACCTGCTGCTGGTCAACAGCCAGGTCAAGGCCCACGATTTCGACGTGCCGGCCACGGGGCCCTCGGAGGTGGGCCTGAACGGCG
This sequence comes from Planctomycetales bacterium 4484_123, assembly GCA_002049885.1. GTDB lineage: Bacteria > Planctomycetota > Phycisphaerae > SM23-33 > SM23-33 > MVCS01. Next base: position 5,382 of record MVCS01000014.1, read on the forward strand.
ACGGCGAGGTCATCTACGCCCGCGTGGCCTCTGAGGACGTGGCCAAGGTCCAGGCCGCCCAAGCCGGGGCCGACATCCCCTGCCCCGTGGGCGAATTCCTGGCCAAGGCCAAGGCCGTGCTGCCGACGGTGAAGTGTTCGGCGCCGACCTATCGCTACATCTGGGAGCTGGTGCTGGAGAATCCCGAGCAGCTCAAGGCGGACTTCCAGGCCGCCGGGCGCTGCGGCATCGAGGGCACCGTGGAGCAGCCCGGGGCCATTCGGGGCGGCAAGGAGAACATCTACGTCGCCCCCGGGGCGGTGGTCCACCCCATGGTGGTCCTGGACGCCGAGCACGGCCCCATCTACATCGACCGGGACGTGGAGGTGCACCCCTTCACGCGCATCGAGGGGCCTTGCTACATCGGGCCCGAGACGGTGATGCTGGGCACGAAGTGCCGGGAGGGCAACACCATCGGCCCGGTCTGCCGGGTCGGCGGGGAGGTGGAGGAATCCATCATCCAGGGCTACAGCAACAAGTACCACGACGGCTTTCTCGGCCACGCCTACGTGGGCGAGTGGGTCAACCTGGGCGCCCTGACGACCAACAGCGACCTGAAGAACGACTACTCGGACGTCTCGGTGATGATGGACGGGCGCAGACCCGTCAACACCGGTTCGACGAAGGTGGGCTCGCTCATCGGCGACCACACCAAGACCTCCATCGGCACGCTGTTCAACACCGGGGCGTACGTCGGCTCGATGTGTCTGATCCTGGCCTCGGGCGCCCCGTTGATGAAGCACATTCCATCCTTTGCCTGGGTGCAGCAGGGCGTGGTGCCCAGGGCCGTCAGTCGGGAGGACGCCTACATCACTGCCCGCACTGCCATGGGCCGGCGCAAACGCCAGTGGACGGAGGCGGACGCCAGGATGTGGGACGCCATTTACGAACTGACCAGCCCCGTCCGCGAGGTCGCCATCCGCAGGGGCCGGAGGCTCATGGCCAGGCGATAGCCGCGGGAGTTGACTACATGGCAACGGTTGAAGAACGCGTCAAGGCGGTCACCGCCAGGGTGCTGGGCGTGGATCTGGCCGGTATCAAACTGCAAGACGAGTTCCGCGCCGATCTGGGTGCCGAGAGCATCCAGTCCGTGGAACTGGTGGCGAACTTCGAGGAAGAGTTCGGCATAGAAATGGACGAGGACGAGGCGCTGTCGGTCGAGACGGTCGGCGGGGCCGTGGAATACATCGTCAAGCTCTGCCGGGAACAAGGCATCGAGGTGGAGACCTGAGACCCCCGGGGGCCTGCCCCGCCCGGCCCGGCCGTCGTAGCCAGGCGCTTCACAAGGAGGTTCGATGAGTCGGCCCAGCAAGCCACACCCGTTGGTTGAGGTGGACGAACCCAACCTGCTGGAGGATACGTTCGATTACTCCCTGCCGCCGTTGATTCGCTTCGACGGGCCCATCGTGGAGTACATCGACGGTCAGCCGGTGCAGTTCGACCCCAAGGAACTGGCCAGTCGGGACATTCACATCACCGACACGACCTTCCGCGACGGCCAGCAGGCCTGCCCGCCGTACAGCGTCGACCAGATGGTCCACATCTACGACCTCATGGCTCGACTGGGCGGCCCCAACGGGGTGGTGCGCCAGACCGAGTTCTTCCTGTACACCAAGAACGACCGGGAGGCCCTGGACCGTTGCCGGGCGCTGGGCCACGACTATCCGCAGTGCACTGGCTGGATCCGCGCCGACAAGGGCGACTTCCGGCTGGTCAAGGCCGCCGGGCTGAACGAAACGGGCATGCTCACGAGCTGCTCGGACTACCACATATTCTACAAGCTCAAGTCCGACCGTAAGCGCATCCTGGAGCGCTACTGCCAGGTGGTGGACGCGGCCTTCGAGGCCGGCGTCCGCCCGCGCTGTCACCTGGAGGACGTCACCCGGGCCGACATCGACGGCTTCGTGCTGCCCTTCGTGGACCGGCTCATGGAGATGAGCGAACAGGTGCCCGAACACCTCACCGTCAAGATCCGCCTGTGCGACACCATGGGCTTCGGCATCAGCTATCCTGGCGTGGAGCTGCCGCGCAGCATTCCCAAGTTGATCTACAAGCTCCGCCACGAGTGCGGCGTGCCGGCCGACAGGCTGGAATGGCACGGCCACAACGATTTTCACAAGGTGCACGTGAACGGCGCCACGGCATGGCTGTACGGTTGCGACGCGGTCAACACCACGCTGTTCGGCTTCGGGGAGCGCACCGGCAACCCGCCCATGGAGGCCGCCGTCTTCGAGTACATCGCCCTCAAGGGCGACCTGTGCGGCATCGACACCACCGCCATCACCGAACTGGCCGACTACATGCGCTCCATCGGGCTGCCCATCCCCGCCAACTACCCCTTCGTGGGCCGGCACTTCAATACCACCCGGGCCGGCATCCACGCCGGCGGGCTGAGGCAGGACGAGCGCATCTACAACATCTTCGACACCACCGCCCTGCTGGGCCGGCCCCCACGCGTGGCCATCACCGACAAGAGCGGCGCCGACGGCGTGGCACTGTGGGTCAACGAGTTCTTTGGCTTGAAGGGCGACGAGCGAGTCAACAAGATCAAGGTCCACGCCCTGGCCCGGTGGGTGCTGGACCAGTACGAGGTCAACGGCCGGCTTACGGCCATCAGCGACGAGGAGCTGGAAGCCAAGGCGCGCGAACTGCTGCCGGAACTATGGCAGAAGTACAAGGGTTCCACGCAGGCCTGAGCTCTACCGGCCGCCGTGCGACCCGGATGGCCCCGGATGGCCGAGGCGGTCAGACCGCTGCCCCGCAGCGTATTCGATGCCCCGCCGCCGGTGGGCGTCCGAGGCGCCGACGGCCGGTTCCGCTGGCCGTATCTTCCGCGCCGATTTGACGGTTTCCGGTTACGCTCGACGGCGGCGCCTGCGAACGACGATGGACGGAGAGACAAATGACCCAAACCAAGTGCCCGGAGGAGCCGGCCGGGCGAGACAGGCTGGATGCCATCTTCAACCCGCGGTCGGTGGCCGTGTTGGGCGTGACGGCCACCCCCGGCACGGTGCCGTACGACATCTTCTACAACATCCTTGCCAGCGGCTACCGGGGCGTGCTGTACCCGGTCGCCCCCGGCAAGCGCAGCATCAGCGCCGTCCGCGCCTATCGCTACGTCATCGATGTCCCCGACGAGGTGGACCTGGCGGTGATCGTCTTTCCGGCCTCGGTGGTGGACAAGGCGCTGGAGCAGTGCGGCCAGAAGGGCATCAAGGCCGCCATCATCATCTCCGCCGGCTTCCGCGAGGTCGGCGCGGAGGGCGCCAAGCGCGAGCGGCGCATCAGGGAAATTTGCGACCACTACGGCATCGCCTTGATCGGCCCCAATTGCCTGGGGGTGATAAACACCGACCCCAAGACGCTGCTGAACGCCTCCTTCGCCCGCAAGATGCCCCCCCGCGGGCGCATCGCCTTCCTCAGCCAGTCCGGGGCCCTGTGCACCGCCGTGCTGGACTATGCCCGCGCCAAGTCCATCGGCTTTTCAAAGTTCGTCAGCTTCGGCAACAAGGCCGGCGTCACAGAGATAGACCTGCTGGACTACCTCCACCGCGACGAACGGACTGACGTGATCCTGCTGTACCTGGAGGAGCTGCGCGACGGCCGGGCTCTGATCGACGCCGCCCGCCGGGTCACCCGCGGGGACAACCCCAAGCCCATTCTGGCCATCAAGGCGGGCCGGACGCCCCAGGGCGCCGACGCCGCCTCGAGCCACACCGGCTCGCTGGCCGCCGAGGACGCCATCTGCGAGGCGGTCTTCAGGGAGGCCGGCATCATCCGTGTCCAGAGCATCGAGGATCTGTTCAACAGCGCCATCCTGCTGGCCTACCAGCCCATGCCGGCGGGCAATCGGCTGGCCATCGTCACCAATGCCGGCGGGCCCGGCGTGATGGCCACCGACGCGGCCGTCAGCGCGGGCCTGGAGATGCCACCACTGACCCGCCGGACGACCGACAGGCTCCGTCGCGCCCTGCCCGCCTCGGCCAACATCAAGAACCCCGTGGACGTCATTGGCGACGCCCGGGCAGACCGCTACGTGGCCGCCCTTGAGGCGGTCCTGGCCGACCCGAACGTGGAGCAGGTGCTGGTCATCCTCACACCTCAGTCCATGACCGACATCGACGACATCGCCCGGGGCATCGTCCGCGTCCACGCCGGGACCGACAAGCCCATAGCCTGCTCGTTCATGGGCGCCTCGGACGTCGCCTCCGGCGTGGCTATCCTCCAGGCCGCCCACGTCCCCCACTACGCCATGCCGGAGTGGGCCTGCCAGGCCATGGCCGACGTGCAGCGCGTACGACGCTGGCGGCAGCAACGCCCGGAGGAAGTCAACGGCGACCTGGCGGTGGACCGGGAAGCAGCCGCGGCCATCCTCGAGGCCTTGCCCGCCGGCTACCTCCGTGAGGACCAGGCCCTGGAGGTGCTCAAGGCCTACGGTTTCCCCGTGCCGGAGTACAGACTGTGCCGCAGCGCCGAAGAGGCCGTGGCCTTCGCGGAGCAGATCGGCTTTCCCGTGGTGCTGCGCGTGGTCAGCCCGCAGATCGTCCACAAGTTCGATGTCAAGGGCGTGGCCCTGGACCTGGGCGACGCTGGGGCGGTCCAGGAGGCGTATCAGGGCATCATGGACAACGTGGCGCGGGTTCGGCCCGGCGCCGAGGTGCTCGGCGTCATCTGCCGGACGTTGATACCGCCCGGACATGAGGTCATCCTGGGGGCCAAGCGGGATGCCGTCTTCGGCCCGACGCTCATGTTCGGCCTGGGGGGGCTGTTCGTGGCCGTCTTCCGCGACGTGACCTTCGCCCTGGCCCCCATCGACACGGGCACCGCCGCCCGCATGGTCCGCGAGGTGAAGGCCTACAGCCTGCTGGAAGGGGCGCGCGGCACGGAACCGGCGGACGTGAGGGAGATCGAACGCTGCCTGCTGCGCCTCGGCCGACTGGTCGCCGACTTCCCGCGCATCGCCGAGCTGGATGTCAACCCGCTCATCGTCGGTCCCGCCGGCAAGGGCGCCCAGGTGGCCGACGTGCGCATCCGCGTTGATTGAAACCGACCCGCACGGGCCCTTGCCCGCCGGCCCGGACCGCGGTATCTGATAGGGCGCGGCAACGGGACCGAGGGTCCGGTTGCCTGCAGGAAGGTGAAGGGAATGGAAAAGAACGAGATCGAACAGCGCGTCGTGAAGGTTGTCTGTGAGGTTCTGGGCGTCACCCCGGAGATGGTCAAGCCCGACAGCAACTTCGTCTTCGACCTGGGGGCCGAGAGCACCCAGTCGGTACAACTGGTGGCGGCCTTCGAAGAGGAATTCGACATCGAGATGGACAGCGAAGAGGCCCTGGCCGTCGAGACCGTCGGCGCAGCGGTGGACTTCATCGAAAAGTACGTCAACAAGAACTAGTTGCCCGCGCAGCCCAGGCTGTCAAGGCACCTTGCTCCCGGCCTTGCCCGGGGGGCTCAAGGATGTCCTCATCACTGGTCGGATTTCGCCTTGACGGCCGCCGGGGGAGGGGCCTAAGATGCTTCGTGGCATCGAGAGTGCGTGAGGGTCCTGGCCCTGTGACCGCACGGCAACCTGTCCTTTGCTGAAGGATAAGGTGCCACTGCCAGCCCGGCGGTGCCGGACGGGCGTTGAGCCCTGAAACCGGCCGCAGTGGGACGATGCGGTCGGGCTTCCTATGGAAGGCCCGGCAATCACGGCCTCTCCATGCGAGAGGCGATTTTGTATCCTCCCCCCGGCCGGCCCGCCTTCATGGCTCCTCGCTGCCACCTACTTGAGATTCAGGCGACCATTGAGTCACCGCTGCCCCCATGGGGTGGATGCGCCGCCCAGGGCTGCACGAGCCGGAAAGGGAAAGCAAATGAGCGAAATGAATCAGTATCGTCTCGCAACCAAGGCACTGCACGCGGGCCAGCAGCCCGACGCGACCACCGGTGCCCGGGCCGTGCCCATCTACGCCACCGCCGCCTACAACTTTCGGGACACCGAACACGCGGCCAATCTGTTCGCCCTGAAGGAATTCGGGAACATCTACTCCCGCTTGATGAACCCCACCAACGATGTGCTCGAGAAGCGCCTGGCCGCCCTGGACGGCGGAGCCGCCGGCCTGGCCATGGCCTCCGGCCAGGCCGCCATCACAGCCGCCATACTGACCATCACCCATGCCGGGCAAAACTTCATCTCCTCCACCAGCCTCTACGGCGGGACCTGGACCCTGTTCACCCAGACCTTTCCCAAGCTGAACGTCGAGGCACGCTTCTTCGACCCCGCTGAGCCCGAGCGCATCACCGAGCTGGCCGACGAGAACACGCGCTGCGTGTACCTGGAGAGCCTGGGCAACCCCAAGAACGATGTGCCGGACTTTCAGCGCATCGCCGAACTGGCCCACGCCCGGGGCCTGCCGGTGATCATTGACAACACCGTGACCACACCGGTACTGCTCCGGCCCATCGAGCACGGCATCGACATCGTGGTGTATTCCACCACCAAGTACATCGGGGGCCACGGCCTGCACATCGGCGGGGCCATCGTGGATTCCGGCAACTTCCCCTGGGCCGACGACCCGCAGCGCTGGCCGGAGTTCTGCGCCCCGGACCCCGCCTATCACGGCGTGGTCTTCACCGAGGCCCTCAAGCCCGTGGGCAACATCGCCTATATAGTGCACATCCGCACCCACCTGCTGCGCGACATGGGCGGCTGCATGAGCCCCTTCGGCGCCTTCCTGTTCCTGCTGGGGCTGGAGACGCTGCACCTGCGGATGCCCGCACACTGCCGAAACGCCCAGGCCATCGCCGAGTGGCTCTGCGAGCATCCCGCCGTCGAGTGGGTCAACTACCCCGGCCTGCCGGACCACCCCTGGCATGAGAACGCCCGGAAATATCTGCCCGACGGGGCCGGCGCCATCGTCGGCTTCGGCATCAAGGGCGGCAAGGCCGCCGGCGTGAAGTTCATCAACAGCGTCAAACTCGCCAGCCACCTGGCCAACATCGGCGACGCCAAGACCCTGGTCATTCACCCGGCCTCCACCACGCACCAGCAGTTGACCGAGGAAGAACAACGGGCCACGGGCGTCACGCCCGAGTACATACGCCTGTGTGTGGGCATCGAGGACCTCGAAGATATCAAGGCCGACTTGGACCAGGCCTTGCGGGCCTCCCAGGCGTGAACCGGCTGCCCCAGGGACCACGCGGGTCCTGCCCCATGATGAGAGACACATGACCGAGGACCTCTTCTACAGCAGCGACAGCGTCCGCAGCGCCGCCCCGCTGAAGCACGTCCAGTACGTGACCTTCGATGGGCCCCTGGAGCTAACCCGCGGCGGGCGATTGGAGAAGGTGCGCGTGGCTTACGAGACGTACGGCCAACTGAACGCCGCCAGGGACAACGCCGTGTTCATCTGCCATGCCCTCAGCGGCGACTCGCACGTGGCCAGCCACGACGAGGACGACGACCCGGGCTGGTGGGAGATAGCCGTCGGGCCCGGCAAGCCCATCGACACCGACAAGTACTTCGTGATCTGCCCCAACATACTGGGCGGCTGCCGGGG